>NZ_JBFUGX010000001.1:0-31346 GCF_056402675.1 Polaromonas sp. P3_C2
GGCCGTGGCCGAAGGCAAAATTTCTGAAGCCACCAACAAGATGGCCAGCATGGCCACCGACATCCAGTCCAAGGCCGGCCACCAGTGGGACAAGCTGGAAAACATCTTCGAAGACCGCGTGGCCAAGGCCCTGAACAAACTCGGCGTGCCTTCCGCCAAAGACGTGGACGCCCTGATCGCACGCATTGACGAGCTCAACCGCAATGTGCAAAAAATGGGCGGCAAGCCAGCAGCCAAAACCGCAGCGGCAAAACCCGCCGCCAAAAAGGCGGCACGCCCCGCGGCCAAACGCCCAGCTGCACGCAAATCGGCCTGAGCACACGGTGCTCTGGAAAAAAGGGACATGCCGTCCCTTTTTTTACGCCCGCGCCCAATCGCCCCACAGCTCACCCAGCACCCTGACTTTGCTGCAGAGCAGCAAATAGTTCCAGGAGCGCCGTCTACACTTTCCTGCCATGACCCAAGCCAAGCCTGCAAAAAATAAACGCCCTGCCAAGCCGCGCATTGCTTTGGCGTTGTCAGGCGGCGGTCCGTTGGGCGCCATCTACGAAATCGGTGCGCTGTGCGCGCTCGACGAATCCCTGCAGGGGCTTTCATTCACCGAACTGGACCACTATGTCGGCGTGTCCGCCGGCGGTTTCATCGCGGCGGGCCTGGCCAACGGCATGACGCCGCGCGAGCTGTGCGCCGCCTTCATTGAAAACGGCGACCAGGCATCGGAGGTGTTTGACCCGGCCTGGCTGATGGTGCCGGCATACGGCGAATTTTTGCGGCGCGGCATCATGTTGCCCGGCTTGCTGGCGTCGGCGGCCTGGCGCGCCACTTTCGGGCGCAAGTCGCTGGTCAATGCGCTGGAGGCGCTGGGCCCGGCCTTGCCCACCGGTGTTTTCTCCAATGACGAAATCGACAAGCGCCTGGCCGCGCTGTTTTCCAAACCCGGCCGCACCAACGACTTTCGCCAGCTTCGCACACGGCTGACACTGGTCGCGACGAATCTGGACAGCGGGGACGCCGCGCCCTTTGGCCGCCCCGGCTGGGACCACGTGCCCATCTCCAAAGCCGTGCAGGCCAGCTCGGCCCTGCCGGGCCTGTTTCCGCCGGTGGAGATCGACAGCCACTACTACGTGGACGGCGCGCTGAAAAAGACCATGCACGCCGGCGTGGCGCTGGACGATGGCGTTGACCTGATGTTTTGCCTGAACCCGCTGGTGCCCTTCAACGCCACCCGCGCACCCGCGCTGGCCATGAACCAGCGCGTCATGCGCCGGGGCCTGCCGGCCGAAAAGCAGGCCATTCCGCGCATCGTGCAAGGCGGCCTGCCCGCCGTGATGAGCCAGACCTTCCGCTCGATGATCCACTCGCGGCTGGAGCTCGGCATGAAGCACTACGCGCATGCCTATCCCGGCACCGACATCGTGCTGCTGGAGCCTGACGCCCGCGACACCGAGATGTTCCTGGCCAATACCTTCAGTTACCGGCAACGCCGCGAGCTGGCCGAGCACGCCTACCAGAACACCCGTCAGATGCTGCGCTCGCGCAAGACCACGCTGTCTGCCACGCTGGCGCGGCACGGTGTGTCGCTGAACCTGGACGTTCTGGAAGACCCCAGGCGCCACCTGGTGACTGAAAGGCCTGCAGCCACGCGCGTGGGCCGCGCCATTGCTTCGCTCGAAGACGTGATGGAAGATCTGAGCCACGCGCTGCGGCCCGCCGCGCACAAGCTGCCCGCGTCGGCCCGGGCTTAACCCAAAGGTTTGCCAAAGGTGCGTGCCATCCCGTTCACCTTGTTGCAAACCGCCGTGCGGATTGATGGACTTCCCTAGTGTCGCCCGGGGAAACGCTGGGTTAGAGTAAAGAACAACACGAGGTAGACAACTTATGGCGAAAAAAGCGCCGCGCCGTACAGCAGAACGGATCCTGGAGGTCACCCTGGACCTGTTCAACCGCTTTGGCGAGCCCAATGTGTCGACCACGCTGATCTCCGCCGAGCTCAGCATCAGCCCCGGCAACCTGTACTACCACTACCCGGCCAAAGACGAGCTCATCAACTCGCTGTTTGACCGCTACGAAAAATCCCTGAGCGAGCTGCTCAATGCCAGCGACGGCGTGCGCGATGTGGAAGATGCCTGGTTTTTCATGCACACGCTGTTCGAGCTGATCTGGCAGTACCGCTTTTTGTACCGCGACCTCAATGACCTGCTGAGCAAGAACCGCCGCCTCGAAACCCACTTCCAGTGGGTGCTCAAAAACAAGACCCGCGCAGTGAAAGCCCTGCTGGACGGCATGAGCCGCTCCGGCGCTGTGACGATTGATTCGCGCGAGGTCGAGGCCACGGCCACCAGCATGGTGGTGGTGCTCACTTACTGGCTGAGCTTTGAGTACGTGCGCGACCCGCGCAACGCGCTGGAACCTGCCAACGCACAGGCCKCCCTGCTGCGCGGCGCGCACCACGTGCTCAACCTGCTGATTCCCTATCTTGAGCAAGGCCAGCGCGCCCACCTGCAGGCGCTGGTCGGGGCTTACAGCAACCCGGCTTGAATTCCGTCAAACTGCCGTCATTCATAACACCAACAATTTTTACCAAGGAGACAACACACATGGCCAAATGGACTGCCTTTCCCCACGCCGGCGACTACACATTTGATGCCGCCAGCCTGAAAAAGAGTTGGACCCGCCTGCACCAGGGCGACTGCGAGCCCCTGCCCAAGGATGCCGATGTGCTGCAGGCCTGGGTACTGTTTCATAACGGCGACTTCCAGAAAGCGGCGGAAGCCGGCGCCAAGGCCGGCGGCGACGGCATCACCGTGGCCAACAAGGCCACCAGCATGTACGCCACCTACCTCGAAACCAAGGAAAAGGCCAAGCTGGACATGTTCATGGAAGTGGCCGCACGCGCCGAAGCCCAGCAAAAAGCCGACCCGAAGAACGCCAACGCCTGGTACTGGCAGGCCTATGCGCTGGGCCGCTACAGCCAGGGCATCAGCGTGGCCAAGGCGCTGGCCCAGGGCCTGGGGACCAAGGTGAAGAATTCGCTGGAGCAGGCCATCAAGCTCTCACCCAGGCACGCAGACGCGCACATTGCGCTGGCGGCCTTTCATGCCGAGGTGATCGACAAGGTGGGCTCGCTGATCGGCGGGATGACCTACGGCGCCAAAAAAGACATCGGCCTGGCGCTCTACAAGGACGCGCTGAAGCTGCACCCGGGCTCGGCCATCGGCATGATCGAATACGCCAACGGCCTCGTCATGCTGGAAGGCGACAAAAAAATGAAGGAAGCCACCAAGCTGTACGAGCAGGCCGCAGCCAGCAAACCGCTGGACGCCACCGAACGGCTGGACGTGGAGATGGCCAAGGCCGAACTCGAAGACTGAGCGGTACCGAAGCCTTACTCAGCACTCCCGGCAGGGCCCGCGCGTCGCAAGGCGCACGGGCCCTGCCTGTTTTTCGCTATGATTTTGATAGCTGCTTGTGCAATTCAGCATTGGCCTGGAGGTCAAATTGATGCTCAAAAACAGGCCGAAATGGCCTTCAAACTGGTGTTTTGGGGCCGGTTTTGGCGATTTCCAGCGCCRCAAAGCAGGTTTTGAGGCACTTTTTGAGTGCCAAACAGGGCTGAAAGGCATAAGGATCTTGCGCAAGCAGCTATCAAAACCATAGCATCAGCAACGTGGGCCCGCCTGCGTCAGGCGCCGGGCCAGGCCGGCTCAAGCCCTCACACCGGCCGTGCCGCATCCACCCAAGGCTTGCCCCGGTACCACGCATGCCGGGCCAGCCRCAGCATGGGCTTGTCGCCGGAGGTATCGCCATAGGCATACAGGGTGACGCCGGCCAGCGCTGTTTCCCCATAGCGCTCCAGCGCCCAGGCCTGCAGTCGCAGCACCTTCTGCTCGCCATGGCAGTTGGGGGTGCTCATGCGACCAGTGAGGCGGCCGGTGAGATGCCCGTCCTCACCCTCGCCCACCACTTCCATTTCCGTGCAGAGCAGCGCGTCAAACCCCAGCTGCCGCGCCACCACCTGCAGGTAGATGTCGGGCGACGCGCTGACCATGACGCAGCAATGCCCGGCCTCGCGGTGCCAGGCCAGGCGCGCCATGGCGTCCTCGCGCAGCTGGCCGGGAAAATCGTGGGCCAGCCAGCGGGCCGTCCAGCCCTGCATCTCGGCCAGGCTGCGGCCGGCCAGCGTGGCCTGCATCAGCTTGCCTTTGGCGACGTGGTTGGGCACCAGGCGCAGCGCATAGCCGGCCAGCCACGGGAAGCAGCGGAGCAAGGCCCCCAGGAACCGTGGCCAGCCCAGGCCGCGCGCCAGGAAAGGAATGAAGGTGTCGCGCCGGGTCAGCGTGCCGTCGAAGTCAAAGGCGGCAACGACGGGACCGGTCTCGGCGGCGCTCACCTCGGGCATCGCACCTGCCCGCAGTAGCGCACGCAGAAGGGGCAGCCCGTCATCGGCAGCCACGAAGGAATGTTGAAGTAGCGTTTGAAAATCGTGCCCAGCACGCCTTCGCGGTAGGCCTGGTATTTGAAGCCCGTGCCTTCGACCGCGTAAAAGGGCACGCCGTCCTGCTCGAAGCTGAGCACACGCACCGACTCGAAGTAAGGCGCAAACTCTTCCAGCTTCGGCTTGTCGGCGACGATGACACGCACCGTTTTGCCCTGGTAGAGCGAAAAGTCGACCTGCATGTCGTCCTGGCGCGCATGGAACTTGCCGACGCCGAACACCGGCATGTATTCGCGGCGCTCAAAACCGAAAATCGACGCGGGCGTGTAGGCCTCGCCCATCAACACCACGCCGGGCACGGTGACCTGCTGCAGCATTTCGGCCGTCTTGTAGCTGCGGATGATCTGCGGATACAGCTTGGTAGTTTTCCAGGTATCCAGCGACGTCATGTACAGCCCGGCCACCACCAGCACATGCAGGCCGGCAAACACGGCCAGCCCCTTGGCGCAGGCCTTGAGCCTGTCAGCCGGCAAGGCAACCGCCAAAAAGGCGAAGCCAAAAGGGTAAAACGACAGCACCCAATGCAGGCCAATCACCTTCTTGCCTGACAGCAGCGCAAAAAACAGCAGCGGCACCACCACCAGGCAGGCCAGCAGGCGCTGGTTCCGTGCGGCGGCCATCAGCGCATCACGGTAGCGCACAGCCATCCATACCGCCACGGGCGTGATCAGGTAGACCATCATGCCGATGTAGGTCAGCGGCTTGCGCCATTCGAACACCGCGTCTTCGTTGCGGTTGTAGACGTTGAACATGATGTTCGACCAGCCGTGCGACATGTTGTAGGCGATGTTGATGGCCGGGCCGGGCAATGCACACAACACCAGCAGCGCAAAACCCGCGAGCCGTTCACGCCGGTACAACACGAAGTAGACGAGATAACTGAAGCCGAGTACTACCGAGAAGTATTTCGACAGAAAAGCGCAGCCCAGGAAAAGCCCCGACAGGGCGTAGAGGCCGTAAGCGGCGCGGTCCAGCGCCGCCCGGCGCTCGGCGCGCATCAGCGCGGCAACGGACAGCGCCGACCAGAAAATCAGCGGTGTGTCGGTGGTGATCAGGACGTTGAGCCAGTTCAGCGGCGCCAGCCAGAAGAACAGCACAGCCCAGGCGGCGCGCACCTTGCCCGCGGGCTTGAGCGCCCACCACAACGCCGCACCCAGCGCCAGCGGCAGCAACACGATGGGCAGGCGAATCGACCAGAGGCTGTCGCCCAGCGTGGCGCGCATCAGCGCAATCAGCCAGCCCACCATGGGCGGGTGGTCTGAATAGCCCCAGGCGGGGTACACCCCCCACCAATAGAAAAAGGCCTCGTCGCCGGTGACCGGAAAGGTGACGGCGATCCAGAACCGCAGCAGCAGTGACAGGAGGCCCGCACCCAGCAGCCAGCGGCTCAGCGAAACGGGAAAGGCGGCGGTGTCGTGGTTCTGGGGCATGGAAACTGGGAGGACGGGTAGGCCTGGCGGCTTTGCATGGTGCGGGAAAAGCCAGGAATGAAGGCCCGCAGTGGCTAGCGAAAACTGATTTCCTTGCGGATGGCCGCACTATAAAGCAAGGCCACCACGCCAATGGCGACGGCCAGCCACAGGGTCAGCAGCCGCACCAGCACCGTGATGGAAAGGGCTGCGGCCGGTGTGGCGCCCTGCGCCACCAGCAGGCCGGTCAGCACGGCTTCGGTGCCGCCCAGGCCGGCCGGCAGGGCAGACAACGCACCGGCCACCATGGCGACCGCGTAAAAACCGGTGGCCGTCAGCAGGCCGAGGGGGACATTCATCTCGCGGCATACCAGCCAGACCGCGACGCCCTGGGCTGCCCAGGCCGTGAGCGTCAGGCCAAACCAGAGCAGCGGCCGCACCGCCAGGCACAACCAGGCCTCCTGCAGCCAGGCAAAGCGCTGGAACAGCCGCGCGCGATGTTTGAACAGCAGGCCCATCACCAGTGCCAGCAGCAGGGCCGCAGCGGCCAGCAGCCCGGCTAGCCAGCCGGGCGACGCCGGCATCGCACCATGGTTCAGGCCCCACCACACGGCGGGAAAACACAGCAGCAACAGGCACAGCAGGTCGGCCAGCCGTTCGGCGCCGAAGATGGCCAGGCTTTGCGCCGTGCCCAGCGGGCGCTGCGCCAGCATCAAGCCGCGCACCGCTTCACCCACATTGCCCGGCGTGGGCGTGAAGGCATAACCAGCCAGGTACAGCCGCAGCCCCTGCAGCCAGCCGAAATGGCGCCCAAAGTGGGCCATCCACAGCCGCCAGCGCAGGCCGCGCAGCAGATAGTTAAGCAGGCAAAGGCCTGCTGCCTGGGCGCCCGTCCACGACCACAGCAGCGCGAGCGAGGCCCTGGGGCTGTCACCCCAGATCAGCAGCACGGCCGCATAAGCCGTGGCCACCACGCCGAGCACCAGCAACAGCTGCTTGAACGGCAAGGTGCCGCGCGCGGGCGGCGGAGCGCCCTCGGGAATCACAGGCGGCGGCTCAGGAAGATGGCCAGCCAGAGCGTGCCGGCCGCCAGGATCCACGGGTCCCGCAGCATGTCGCGCGCCACGTCTTCACCGCGGCCGCGGTGCACCTGGTAGGTGTAGCGCAGCATGCCGAAAATGACCACCGGCACGGTGTAGAGCAGGCGCTCGCCGTGCTGCAGCTGCGCCTCGGGGCTGGTGGCAAACAGGCTGTAGGTGGTCAGCGTGGCCGTCATGGTCGCGGCCATGAAGGTGTCGAGCAGGGCCGCCGGGTAGTGCGCCAGCACGGCGCGCTGACTGGCTTCTTCATGAAAAGTTTCGGCCTTGCGTTTGGAAAAACCGAGGAACAGGGCCACAAAAATGCCGGTGAGCAACAGCCAGCGCGAAGGCGGAATGCCGACGGCCACGGTGCCGGCCAGCAGGCGCAGCATGAAGCCCGAGGCAATGATGGACACGTCGACCACCGGTACCTGCTTGAGCCGCCACGAATACGCCAGGTTGAGCACCGTGTACAGGCCCAGCAACACCAGCAGCGTGCGGTTGCCCGCGGCCAGCAGCAGGCCCGCCATCAGCAACAGGACCGCCAGCACCAGCGCCACCGGCACAGCCACTGCGCCACTGGCCAGYGGCCGGTGGCGCTTGGTGGGGTGCAGGGCGTCGCTCGCGCGGTCATGCCAGTCGTTGATGATGTAGACCATGCTGGAGAGGCAGCAGAACGCCGCAAAGGCGTAGAAGACGCGCAGGTCCAGCGCGGTGTCCTGCCAGTTCTGGCTGAACACCAGGCCGGCAAACACAAAGGCGTTTTTGAGCCACTGGTGCGGCCGCATGAGCCGTATCAATGCAAGCGGGGAAGAGAACAAGGAAGGGGGCAAGGAAGACATCAGGATGGGCAAAAACGCCCCGGAGGAAAGCGACGTTGAAGCATACCTGACGGGACCGGCTTCACATATCAGGGAATGCGGCCAAAATAGGCCATGGATTCCGCACCTTTCTCCCCCATCCTCACGGCTCCCACCTTGACCCCCTCGCCCTCGGTTCCTTCGGTGTCCCCCCACGCCCTGCAGTTGGTCCAGACCCTGGTCCGCATGAACACGGTCAGCCACAACTCGAACCTGGCGCTGATTCATTTCGTGCGCGACGAGCTGCGAAAACTCGGCGTGGCCAGCCGCATCACCACCAATTCCGACAAAACCAAGGCCAACCTCTTTGCCACGCTGGGCGAAGGCAAACCGGCCGGCATCATCCTGTCGGGCCACACCGACACGGTGCCCTGGGATGGCCAGGACTGGACGCTGGACCCGCTGTCGGCCACGGTCAGTGACGGCCGGCTGTATGGCCGCGGCAGCTGCGACATGAAGGGTTTTATCGGCCTGGCGCTGGCCCACGCCGGGGATTTTTTGAACAGTCAGGCGCCATTTGCGGTGCATCTGGCGCTGAGCTACGACGAGGAAGTCGGCTGCATGGGCGTGAAGGAGCTGATTGCCGACATGAAGGACGCGGGCATCAAGCCGCTCGCCTGCATCGTGGGCGAACCGACGAGCATGGTGCCGGCCACCGCGCACAAGGGCGTGTACCGCTACAAATGCTGCGTGCGCGGCAAGGAGGCGCACTCCTCGCTCACGCCGCAATCCGTCAACGCCATCGAGATGGCGGCGCGTGTCGTCGGCAAGCTGCGCGACATGGCCGACGGCTTTGAGGCCAACGAGCCGCGCTATGAAGGCTTCGACGTGCCCTTCAGCACCGCCAGCGTCGGCCAGTTCCACGGCGGCATTGCCGACAACGTGGTGCCGCGCGACGCGGAGTTTCGCTACGAATTCCGCAACCTGCCCACGGCGGATGCGGCTTTAATGCAAAAAGAGCTTGTAGCCTATGCGGAACGTGCGCAACCAGCTATGAAAAAGATAGCGCCCGACGCCGGCTTCAGCTTTGAGACGATTTGTGAAGTACCGGCCTTCCTCGGCTCCGCCGGCGACGCGGTGACCCAACTGGCCCAGCGCCTGGCAGGCACGAAAGAAACCACGCTGGTCGCTTTCGGCACCGAAGCAGGCCTGTTCAAAAACGCCGGCATTCCCACAGTGGTGTGCGGACCCGGCAGCATCAACCAGGCGCACCAGCCCGACGAATTTGTGAGTCTGGAGCAGCTCGCGCGCTGCGAGGACTTCATGCAAGGCTTGGCGAACACCGGCGAGCTTCGCTAGAGGCGGGCTTTCGCGCAGGCCATCGCGGAACCGGCTTTGCCGGGCCGCAGGTGGCGCCCCCTTAGGGGGAGGCGGCCGCAGGCCGCTTCGGGGGGTTACGTCCGTATTCGGCCGTCGCCCGTCAGCATCGACAGTTCCACGAAGTGGGACGCCACATGGTCGGTCGGCGAGAACGTCACGGAAAATCCGCCCACCGACTGGGTGCCGATGGCTTCCATGCCCGAAATCAGCGACTCGCGGGTCATCTTGGCGCCGCCGCGCTTGAGGCCGTCCACCAGAATCCTGGCGGCCACATAGCCTTCCATGCTGGAGAAATTGACCTTCGCGTCCTTGCCGGCCGCCTTCACCGCTTCAGTAAACTCGCGCACAATCGGCCGCGCTCCGTTGTAGGGCGAAGGCATGACCTGTGACACCACCACGCCTGCTCCATCCTTGCCCAGCTCATCGGCCAGCGCCTGCGTTCCGACAAACGACACGTTGTAGAACGTGCCGCCGTAGCCGGCCTTGCGGGCTTCGCGGATGAAGGCGGCGCAGGCCTTGTAAGCACCGATCTGCACGACCGCATCGGGGCCCGCGGCCACCAGCGTGGTGACGGCCTTGGCCACGTCCACCGTGTTGCGTTCAACAGTCGCCTGCGCCACGGGCTTCAGGTTCTGCGCACCCAGGGCCAGCGTGACGCCGTCCAGCCCGGCCTTGCCGTAGGCGTCGTTCTGGTAGAACACGGCGATTTTCTTCAGCCCCAGGGCGGTCAGCTGTTTGACGATAAGGCCGGTTTCGTCGTTATACGAAGCGCGCACGTGGAAGGCATATTTGTTGAAGGGGTCACGCAAGGCCATGGCACCGGTAAACGGCGCGATGAACGGGACTTTGTCTTTGGTGGCCAGCGGCAGGGCGACGATGCTGGTGGGGGTGCCGATGTAGCCGAACAGCGCAAACACCTCGTCGTCGATCAGCTTGCGGGTATTTTCGGCGCAGCGGGCGGGCTCATAGCCGTCATCCAGGTTGCGGATTTCAATCAGGCGCTTGTTGACGCCGCCCTGTTCGTTGACCTGGTCGAAGTACACCTTCGCGCCCTGGTAGAACTGGATGCCCAGCTGCGCAGCCGGGCCAGTGAAAGGCGCCGACTGGCCCAGGATGATCTTGTCGGTCTGGGCATGCGCGATGTTGAAACCCGCCAGCACGGAAGCGCCGACAGCGGTGGAAAAGGTTCTGCGAGTAATGTTCATGACGCTATCTTCGCAACAAAAATTTACAAACGGCTTGATTTGTAAAAACTAAGTTACAAATACGTGAGATAGGTCACTACTTTAGCGGAAGCCAGCAACGCAACAGCCGGTAATTTGTCACCTTTTGCATCATCCAGCCCACAACACTCGCCAATTTCCGCTATCTCACCCTTCCTATTCCCGCACCCGCCCGGTGGCATCAATCAGGCTGAGCTCCACCAGTTTGGAGCCCACGCGGTCCCCGTCAAAGTGAACCCGAAAGCCGCCCAGGCTCAGCTCCTGCATGGTGTCCAGTGCCTTGCGCAATTTGACGCGGGTCGGGTCCTTTCCGGCCTTGCGCAGCGCTTCGACATAGGTCCAGGCGGCGATGTAGCCTTCGAGCATGTACACATTGGGTTTGCCCAGTTTGGCCGCTGTAGCGTCGGCCTGCAGTTCACGGACCAGGACGCTCTTGGCGTTGTCCGACTTGGGTGTGACGCGCACCACCACCACACCGGCACCGGCTGCACCCAGCTGCTCGGCCAGCAGGCTTTCGCCAGTGCTGGAAAAGCCGTAGATGGGCCCCCGAAAGCCTTTGGCACGCAAATCGCGTATCGCGCTGGCGGCGCCGGAAGCGTCGCTGATGACCAGTACGGATTCAGGCTTCTTGCCCAGAATCTGTTCAACGCTCGTGGCCACACTGCCGCCCGAGAGGGCCGACTTGGCCACCAGGTTGGCGCCCAGCCCGCCCATGGTGCGCTCGGCCGAATCCAGCGCCGCCATTGACTCGGCATCCTTGCCGTGCAGGATGGCCAGCTTGCGCATGCCCAGGGTTTCGGCATGCCGCGTGATCATGGCGGCTTCTTCCGAATAACCGGGCCGGACCGAATACACGTTGGGATAGAGCGAGCCGCGCAGCTCGTCGGCGCCGGCCATGGGGGCGAACAGCAAAATGTCGGTGTCTTTCAACAGCGGATTGACGGCCGTGACCTGTGGTGAGCCGTAGTAACCGAAGAGCGAAAACACCTTCTGGTCCAGCAGCTTGCGGGTGTTGGCCGCGGCGGTATCGGGGTTGCCCGCATCGTCCAGCGTGGTCAGTTCGATCTTGCGGCCGTTGACACCGCCGCCGGCATTGACGTGGTCGAAATAAAGGCGCGCGCCTTGGGCAAACGGCACAGCCAGCGTGCTGCCGGGCCCGGTCATGGCCAGGGATTGCCCCAGCGTGACAGCGGTTTTACTGATGCCATCTTCGGCATACACCCCCGGCGCCATCAGGGCGGCCAGTGCCGCTACCATGGTGATCCTGGCCAGCACGCGGAATGAATGCATTCCTGTTTTTGTTGTCATGTCGTCTCCTCATCCCCGGGGGCCGGTATGCCTGCCAATATAAAGTTGAACCATGAGCAATACCATCAGCATCTCCCCTATGGCCAAGGCCGAACCTGACACCGGGCTGAAGCCTGCGGCCCTGCAGGTGCTGGGCGCCTGCCCGCACGACTGCCCGGACACCTGCTCGCTGCTGACCACGGTGGAAGATGGCGTGGCCATTCGTGTGCAGGGCAACCCGGACCACCCCCACACCGGCGGCGTGCTGTGCAACAAAGTCTCTCGCTACACCGAACGCACCTACCACCCTGAGCGCCTTTTGCATCCACTCAAACGCAGCGGGCCCAAGGGCAGCGGGCAGTTTGAACCCGTGAGCTGGGAAGCGGCGCTGGCCGACATTGCGGCCCGCCTCAAAGCCATCGCAGCGCGCAACCCCGAGGCCATCGTGCCTTACAGCTATGCCGGCACCATGGGCCAGGTGCAGGGTGAAAGCATGGCGGGCCGGTTTTTCAACCAGCTCGGCGCGTCACTCCTGGACCGCACCATCTGCTCATCAGCCGGCGGCGAGGCCCTCACGCAAACACTGGGCGGCAAGGTCGGCATGCGGGTGGAGTTTTTCGCCGAATCGAAACTCATCATCATCTGGGGCAGCAACTCCATCGGCAGCAACCTGCACTTCTGGCGTTATGCACAGCAGGCCAAACGCGACGGCGCCAAGCTGGTATGCATCGACCCGCGCAAAAGCGAAACCGCCGAGAAATGCCATGAGCACATCGCCCTGCTGCCGGGCACCGACGCGGCGCTGGCACTGGCGCTGATGCACGAACTGATCACCCACGACTGGCTCGACCATGACTACATCGCGCAGCACACCCTGGGCTGGCAAGACCCCGACGGCGGACTGCGCGAACGTGCGCTGCAGTGGCCTCCCGAACGCGCGGCACAGGTCTGCGGCGTGCCGGCGGAACAGATCCGATCGCTGGCCCGCGACTATGGCGAATGCTTCGTCAACCGGCAGCCTGCAGCGATCCGCCTGAACTACGGCATGCAGCGCGTGCGCGGCGGCGGCAATGCGGCGCGCGCCATTGCCTGCCTGCCCGCGCTGACGGGTGCGTGGCGGCACCGGGCCGGCGGCGTGCTGCTCAGCAGCTCGGRCCTGTTCCCGGTCGACAAAGCTGCCCTGCAGCGGCCCGACCTGCTGCAGGACCGCCAGCCGCGCACCATCAACATGAGCACCATCGGCAACGCCCTGCTGGAACCCACGTCGGTGCAGTTCGGCCCGAAGATCGAGGCGCTGATCGCCTACAACAGCAACCCGGTGGCAGTGGCGCCGGAATCCGGAAAAGTGGTTCAGGGCTTCGCGCGTGAAGACCTCTTCACTGTGGTGCTTGAGCACTTCCAGACCGATACGGCCGACTACGCCGACTACATCCTGCCGGCCACCACGCAGCTGGAGCACTGGGATGTGCATGCCTCCTACGGCCACACCGACGTGCTGCTGAATCGCCCGGCCATCGCGCCCATGGGCCAGGCCAAACCCAACACGCAGATCTTTCGCGAGCTGGCCGCCCACATGGGCTTTACCGGGCCCTGCTTTGCCGACAGCGACGAGCAGCTGTGCCGCGCGACGTTTGGCGACAAGGTGGACTTCCAGCAGCTGCTGGACATGGGCTTTGCCACGCTGACGCTGCYCGATGCGCCGTTTGCCGAAGGCAACTTCCCCACGTCGTCGGGCCGCTGCGAATTCTTCAGTGCCCGGCTGGCAGCCACAGGCGCCGACGGCTTGCCTGGCCACGTGCCCAATTACGAAGCAGCCGACACGTCCGACCTGTTCCCGCTGGCCATGATCTCGCCGCCCGCGCGCAACTTCCTCAACTCCACCTT
Source organism: Polaromonas sp. P3_C2 (assembly GCF_056402675.1). Lineage (NCBI taxonomy): Bacteria > Pseudomonadati > Pseudomonadota > Betaproteobacteria > Burkholderiales > Comamonadaceae > Polaromonas > Polaromonas sp. P3_C2. The sequence goes on from NZ_JBFUGX010000001.1 coordinate 13,558, forward strand.
CGTCAACGTGAAAAGCCTGCGCGACATGGAAACCGAACCGGTGCTGGAGATTCATGCAGACGATGCCGCCGCGCGCGGCATCACCACGGGCGCGGTCGTCAAGGTGTTCAACCAGCGCGGCGAGTACCGCGTCAAGGCCGAAGTCTCCGCGCGGGCGCGCCCCGGCGTGGTCAACGGCCTGKGTATCTGGTGGCGCAAGCTGGGCCTGGACGGCACCAATGTGAACCAGCTCACCAGCCAGCACCTGACCGACATGGGCCGCGGCCCCGTTTTTTACGATTGCCTGGTGCAGGTGCAGCGCGACGCTGAAACAGCTTGAGGCACGGTGAGCCGAACGCGCGCCAAGACACTGACCGGCCTGGCTGCTGCGCTGGCCGCAGCCGCACTGTGCCTCACGGGGTGTGCTGACCTGGGTTACTACTGGCAGTCCGTCAGCGGCCACATGCAGATGCTCAACGCGGCCCGGCCGGTGGACGACTGGCTCGGTGATGCGCAAACATCGGCCTCGTTGAAAAGCCGGCTGGAACTGTCGCAGCGCATCCGCAGCTTTGCGGTGGCCGAGCTGAAACTGCCCGACAACGCCAGCTACCGGCGCTATGCCGACCTGCGCCGCAGCGCCGTGGTCTGGAACGTGGTGGCAGCGCCGGCGTTTTCGCTCACGCTCAAAACCTGGTGCTTCCCGGTCACGGGCTGTGTAGGCTACCGCGGTTACTTCAATGAGGCCGACGCGCGCGCCGAAGCGGCGCGGCTCAAGGCCGAAGGCCTGGAAGCCAGCGTTTACGGCGTGCCCGCGTATTCCACGCTGGGCTGGATGAACTGGGCCGGCGGCGACCCTTTGCTCAACACCTTCATCGGCTACCCTGAGGGGGAACTGGCCCGGCTGATCTTTCACGAACTGTCGCACCAGGTGGTGTTTGCGCCGGGTGACACGATGTTCAATGAATCGTTTGCCACTGCCGTCGAACGCCTGGGTATCGAGCGCTGGCTGGCCACGCAGGCTGGCGATGACGCACGCAAGGCCTACGCGGTATTCGATGGCCGGCGCCGGCAGTTCCGCGCGCTGGCACTGGCCACGCGCCGCGAACTGACCGCAATTTATGATCAAAATGATGCCGCAGCCCAATCAGAACCTGCGCAAGCAGCTAGCAAAATGATAGCGTACCAGCGCTTTCGCGACGCCTATGCTGAACTCAAGGCATCATGGGGCGGCTTTGCCGGTTACGACCTGTGGGTGGCGAACGCCAACAATGCCTCGTTTGGCGCACAGGCCGCGTACGACGAACTGGTGCCGGGCTTTGAAGCCTTGTTCGAACACGAGGGCCGTGACTGGCAACGGTTTTATGATGCGGTCAAAAARCTGGCCCGGCTACCCAAGGACGAACGGCGCAAGGCACTTGAACACAACATGGTGAACCTTGCGCAGGCACACAGTCACCAACGCAAGGCCGGACAGCCCAAAGAGTAGTTCAACCTGGGCAGCGTCCCGGCACATGCGGCGAGGGGCGTATCTATAGGCTTACACGCACATGATCGTGAGGCTGTGTCCCTGATATTCCGTATGTTCGACGACTTTCCAGCCGAGCCGGGCATACAGGGCTTCGCTGTTCGGTGTAAACAGGTAGACCTTGTCTTTGCCCATGCCGGCGGCCTCCCGAACCACATGCCGGACCAGCGCCGACCCAATCCCCTTGTTCCTGTGCTCGAGCGCTACATAAACACTGGACAGCCAGGGAGACAAGTGGGAATGGGTAATCGTTTGTGGCAGCAAGCTCGCCGACCCCAAAAGCCGGCCTTCGCAAACCGCCACAAAGGTCATCGGCAACGCGCCCTTCTGCGCGGATGCCTTCAGCCTTTGTGTGCGCTGCTCAACCGTAACCGATGTATTGAGATAGCCGAATTGCGCCTGGTGCCACGCGGCCAGCGCCGCAAGGTGCTGCGGGTGGTCGGCAAGATGGCCAATGCACACAGGAGATGCTGCGTGCCTCATGCCAGTTGAACCCAGGCAGCAACAGACATGGGCGGCACGGTCACAGTGTGCTCGTCGCGGCCCGCCAATTCCCGAGCCAGCAACGCGTCGACATCGTGATGATCCGCATCAGCACGCCCGAGCTTTCGGGCCATGGGTGTCACCGACCTGACCGCCTCCAGAGGCAGTTCGATTGAACGTGCACCATACTGAAGAGGTGCTGATGTCTGCACCTGCACACTGCCGTAGCGCGTCAAAATACTTGGGAGCCTTGCTGCCATGTACGGATTGATGCCTGCGTCCAGCATGACATCGCCTATGAACACAATCGCCTCATGTGTTTCTGGCGATGCAGGCGGCCAGATGCTGCTGTGTACGCCGCGGAAAAAATCCATCTCCAGAAACGCCATCGTTCCACCCGGCCGGACCCAATTCGCCACGCGCGCAACAGCAGCCTCGGGACTTGCGACGTACAGCAGGAAGTACCGGCCAACTATGGCGTCAAACGTCCGGGCCGGCTCAAAATCGTCCATATCTGCCAAAACAAACTTCACGTTCCGGAAACCCGAATCAGCGATGCGCAAAGCGGCGGCGTCAAGCTGGGCCGGGTCCCGGTCCACCGCCGTCACTTCGCCGCCGGGCCCCACACGGCTTGCCAGCAACAAGGTCATATCACCGCTTCCGCAGCCCAGTTCCAGGACCTGGGACCCAGGCTGTACGTCGGCCCCTGTCAGCAGGTTCTCGGTAAGCGGCAGTATTGCCAGCCCCTGCATTTTCAACCGGTCGCGCTCTTTTTCACTGCTGTGCAACGGGTAGATTTTCATCCTTCATGGATCCTTTTTCCTGGTTGTCATGTCGTTCCAGAGCGGCGGCAAAGTACCCGCACCAGATGCCCGAATCGGGCAGGCATACATCGGCGATGTGACGCCAGCAACGTGATTCTCGAAAGAGCAGTATCCAGCCCCTGCAAAGCTCTGCACAGTGTGTGAACTACGGTATCCAGAGATCTCAGCCCGGTAGGCAATACCGTAGCCAAGCCGGCTCTGACCACGACCGGGCTAGAAAATCCCGTATTGCGCGGCCCGGTGCGCAGCTTCAGCCCGCGTTTTGCTACCCAGGGCTTTCAAGGCAGCGCTCACATGCATTTCAACCGTACGAGGACTCAGGGATAGTGTGCGTGCGATCTGTTTGTCGGTCTGTCCTTGCGCTACCTGCCTCAGCACCTCGGCTTGGCGCACTGTCAGCCGGAAAGCAGGTGCCGCAGCGCCCTCGTTGCCGGCGAGAAATTCAAGCACGGTATCGCGCACCCCGGGCCATGCCGGCTCCTCCTCCAAAGGGATGTTGTTGTGCGAGTCAACCGSAACGAAGCGTGCGGCAGGAATGAGTGTGGCCAGCCTTTGCCCTTCGTCTATCGGATACAAAATGTCTTGGCGGGCATGCAGAACCAGGCAAGCGGTGTCAATCCGCTGCGCACTTGCGCTGAGGTCCAGGTCATAAAACGCGCGGACGCTCTGTGCAGCGATGGCGCCGTTCATGCGCTGGCTGACGATTCGATCATGGGCCTCAAGTTGCCCGGCCGAGGCGTCCGGGAGAAATTGCGCCGTGAATATGCGCCGAAAAGATACCGCAAACTCGCTTCTCCCATCCAGCCCGGATTCGTACACCTGCAACGCCGCCATGGCATCGTCCCGTTGCGCGGGAGTCAATTCACGCCGCAAACGCCCGCGAACGGCCCCTCCATAGATAACCAGGCGCGTCAACCGGGCAGGATGGCGGGCGGCATACTCGATTGCTGCATACGACCCCGTACACACCGCCATCATGGCAAAGCGCGTCAGACCCGCTGCATTGACGACCGCCTCAATGTCTTCCACCCAGGCATCCAGGGACATGCGCGCAGGCTTGCGCTCCGAAAGCCCACAGCCCCGCATATCGAGCCTGATCACGGTGTGACGGGCGGCCAGCGCGTCCATCCAGTGCCTGCTCGCGGGTCCAGGCGATGTCAGGTCGTTGTCGGTGTACTGCAGGGTGACCCATACAACTGGCGGCCCGCAGCCAGTTGCAGTGAAAGCGATGGCCGTTCCATCGGCGCTTTTGCAAAAATGAATGGAATTTGGATTCTTCAAAAGAGGGGGCTGTTGCAAATTTGTCTGACAACGCACGGGTAGATGGGGGTGCGTCAACAGTGCTCAGTATCACATCACAACGCAGTGTCTTGAACAGGGCCGAAAGCGTAGCCCGCTTTGAAATACTGCCTGAACGAAACGTCGGCACCGGTAAGCGTTTTATGATGCAGTCAAACGGCTGGCCCGGCTGCCAAAGACGAACGGCACAAGGCGCTTCAAATCAACAACACGGAGACCACGAATGGCTGACATCCAGATCCAGCGCGAACACACCCTGGGCCTTGCGGAGGCGCGCAAGATAGCCTTCAAATGGGCCGAGCAGGCCGAAGAAAAATTCGACATGGAATGCACTTACGAAGAGGGCAAGGACGAAGACCTGGTCAGCTTTACCCGCTCGGGTGTCAGCGGCACGCTGACCGTCACCAAGGACCGCTTCGATCTCCAGGCCAAGCTGGGTTTCCTGCTCGGCGCCTTCAAAGACAGGATCGAGGACGAGATCGTGAAAAACCTGGACGCCCTGATCGCGAAAAAGCCTGCGGCCAAAAAAGCCACCACCAAAAAGAAGGCGGCCTGAGTTTTCAGGCTCATTTCCCCGTGAGCTACAACCTCGCCCGGTTTGACCTGGTGTCGGTGCGCCTGGCGGTGGCCTGCGCCCAGACAGGCAGCCTGACGGCCGCGGCACGCGACTCGCACCTGGCGCTGGCTGCCGCCAGCCGGCGCATCCGGGAGCTTGAGGACGCCCTGGGCGACGCGCTGTTCGAACGCCACCCACGCGGCCTGCTCCCCACGGCGGCGGGCCGCGTCTTCGTCAAGCACGGCCTCACCCTGCTGCAGACCATGGAACAGTTGGGCGGCGAACTGGCCGACCTGCGGCGCGGCATCGCGCGCCACATCCGGTTGTGTGCCAGCAGCGCTGCCATCAGCCAGTTTTTGCCGCCGCTGCTGGCACGCTATGGTGAGCTGCACCCGCAGGTGCATATCGACCTGGAAGAGCAGGTGTCGGAAGCGGTGGCGGCTACCCTGCGTGAAGGCCGGGCCGACGTGGCGGTGTTCGTGGAAGGCCCGGACACCACCGGGCTGGACACCCGGTTGTTCCGCGAAGACGAGCTGGTACTGATCCTGCCCGCCGGCCACACGCTGGCAGGCAGCAAGACACCGCTGGCCTTTGTCGATGCGCTCGACGAGGAATGGATCAGCCTGACCGCTGGCGCCGCCATGCTGCAAAAGCAGCAACAGGCCGCGCTGGCCGCCAACCGGCCGCTGAAATTACGCATGCAGGTGCGCAGCTTTGACGCGGTATGCCATATGGTGGCCTCAGGCTTGGGTGTGGCCATCTTGCCCAAAGCCGCCACGCTGCCCATGGTCAAAAGCATGAAACTCAGCTGGCGGCCGCTGGCCGACGCCTGGGCCCAGCGCCGCCTGCTGACAGCCACCATCACGGGCCAGCCCGATGCGGGTATTGCCTCGCTGGCGGACTTCCTCAGCCCGAAAGAGGTCCCGCCTTCGCAAAACGCGAAACCCAAGGCCCCAAAGCGCAAATAGACGGGACCAGCTGGCGGCGGCACACTGCCCGCCATGCCCTCTCCTGAAAAATCCCCTCCAGCTTCCGGTGTCTCCACCGCGCAAGGCCCGCTCGCCGGGCTGAAAGTGCTGGAGCTCGGCCAGCTGATCGCCGGCCCCTTCGCCGCCAAGACACTGGCGGACTTCGGCGCCGACATCATCAAGATCGAAACGCCGGGCGCGGGCGACCCGCTGCGCAAATGGCGCTTGCTCAAAGACGGCACTTCGGTGTGGTGGCAGGTGCAGTCGCGCAACAAGCGCTCGGTCGCGCTGGATCTGAAGAGCCCCGAGGCACAGGCCATCGTGCGCCAGCTCGCGCTTGACGCCGATGTGTTGATCGAGAACTTCCGTCCCGGCGCCATGGAAGGCTGGGGCCTGGGCCCCGACGAGTTACTGGCGCTGAACCCTCGACTCATCATGCTGCGCATCAGCGGTTACGGCCAGACCGGCCCCTACCGCGACAAGCCGGGCTTCGGCGTGGTGGCCGAGGCCATGAGTGGCCTGCGCCACCTGACGGCCGAGCCGGGCCGTGTGCCGGTGCGTGTGGGGGTGAGCATCGGTGACACGCTGGCCGCACTGCACGGCGTCATTGGCATCCTGCTGGCGATGCAGGAACGCCAGCGCTCCGGCAAAGGCCAGGTGATCGATGTGGCGCTTTATGAAGCGGTGTTCAACTGCATGGAAAGCCTGCTGCCTGAATACAGCTCCTTTGGCGCGGTTCGCGGCGCGGCCGGCAGCGCCCTGCCCGGCATTGCGCCCAGCAACGCTTATCTGTGCAAGGACGGCGGCTATGCGCTGGTGGCCGGCAACGGCGACAGCATCTTTAAACGGCTGATGGCCACCATAGGCCGCAGCGATCTCGGCAACGACCCGGCGCTGGCTGATAACGCCGGCCGCGTGGCGCGCGTGGAAGAAATCGACGCAGCCATCGGCCAGTGGACCCTGGGCCTCACGGTCGATGAAGTGCTGGCGGCGCTCGACAAGGTCTCGGTGCCCGCGGGCCGCATTTACACCGTGGCCGATATCGCGGCCGACCCGCACTACCAGGCGCGCGGCATGCTCGACGAAGTTCAGATGGACGACGGAAGCACGCTGGCAGTACCCGGCATCGTGCCCAAACTCTCGCGCACACCGGGCGGGCACCGTCGCAATGCGCCGCAGGTGGGGCAGGACACCGTTGCGGTGCTGCGCGAGATCGGACTTTCAACCGAACAGATTCAGGCGCTAAAGGACAAGGGCATCGTGGCCGGGAAGGACGTCAGCGCATGAACACCGCAAAACGGATTTACTTTAATGAGGTCGCTACGCGCGACGGCTTCCAGATCGAACCCGCTTTCATTTCCACCGATGACAAGGTCGCGCTCGTCGATGCCCTCAGCGAATGCGGCTACGCCAAGATTGAAGTGACATCGTTTACCTCGCCCAAGGCCATTCCCATGCTGCGTGACGCCGAAGAGGTGATGGGCCGCATACGCCGCGTGCCCGGCGTGGAATACACCGTGCTGGTGCCCAACCTGCGCGGGGCGGAGCGAGCGCTGGAGTCGCGGGCCGACGAACTCAACCTGGTGATGTCGGTGTCGGAAACCCACAACCTGGCCAACCTGCGCATGCCCCGCGAGAAAAGCTTTGCCGCGCTCTCTGATGTCATTCGCCATGTCGACGGCCGCACGCCCATCAACATTTCGCTGTCGTGCTGCTTCGGCTGCCCGATGGAAGGCGAAGTGATCGAGGACGAAGTGCTGCGCTGGAGCGATCGCTTCGCCGCCTTCGGCGCAGACCGCGTGCGCGGCGTCACGATCTGCGACACCACCGGCATGGCCCACCCGGCGCAAGTCAGCCGCATGGTGAAAGTTTTGCAGCAACGTTTTGAAGGCCTACAACTGACCCTGCACTTTCATAACACGCGCGGCATGGGCCTGGCCAATGTGCTGGCGGCCGTGCAGGGCGGCATCACGCGCTTTGACGGCTCGCTGGGTGGCCTGGGTGGCTGCCCTTATGCGCCCGGCGCCAGCGGCAACATCAGCAGCGAAGATGCGGTGCACATGCTGGATGCCATGGGCTACGACACCGGCATGGACCTTGAAAAGCTGCTGGCCGTGGCGCGGCAAATGCCCGGCATTGTCGGCCATGACGTGCCCGGACAAGTGGCCAAGGCGGGCCGCATCACCGACTTGCATGCGCCGCCGCCTTATGTGGCTGAACTGAGGGCGGCATCGGCATGATTCGGCAGCTGGACCATTTGGTGCTGACCACGGCGGACGAAAAAGCCTGCGTGGATTTCTACACCCGCGTGCTGGGTATGACGCTGGAAACTTTTATCGGCGGCACACCACCGGTAGAGCGCAAGGCCTTCAAGTTCGGCCAGCAAAAAATCAACCTGCACGTCAAAGGCAATGAGTTCGAACCCAAGGCCCACCTGCCAGTGCCGGGCGCCCTGGACCTGTGCTTTCTGGCCAACATTCCCCTTGCCGAAGTGATCATCCGCCTCGAGCGGGAGCGTTGTCCAATCATTGAAGGCCCCGTGCTGCGTACCGGCGCCACACAAAAAATCCGCTCGGTCTATGTGCGCGACCCCGACCGGAATTTGATAGAGATTTGCGAACCCGCCTGAAACAGCATCCCAAAACTACAACCGGAGACAACGACATGAGAAAACGTAATTTCTTCCACCATCTCGCCATCCTGGCAGGGGCGATGACCGGTCTGGCAGTGCTGCCTGCCGCGGCGCAGCAGGCCTATCCCGGCCGCCCGGTCACCGTCATCGTGCCGCAGGCGGCGGGCGGAGCCAACGATGCCATTGCGCGCATCGTGTCCCAAAAGCTCGGCGAAATCATGGGCCAGACCTTTCTGGTTGATAACCGGCCCGGCGCGGGCGGTAATGTCGGCACCGCCCAGGTGGCCAAAGCCAGGCCCGATGGCTACACCCTGCTGCTGACGACCAACAGCGCGCACGTCATCAATCCCGCCATCTACAAAAGCACCGGTTTCGACCCCGTGAAGGATTTCGAGCCGGTCGGCCTGGTGGCCAACGCCGGCTATGTGCTGGTTGCCAACTCGGCCTTTCCCGCCAATTCGGTGGTCGAGCTGATTGCCCAGGCAAAAGCCAGCCCCGGTCAGATCAGCTATGCCTCGGCCGGCAACGGCACGCTGAACCACCTGATCGGCGAAATGTTCAAGCGGGCGGCCGGCGTGGACATGCTGCACGTTCCCTACAAGGCTTCGGCTGCCGCAGCCACCGATGTTGCCGGCGGACAGATTCCGGTGTCGGTACAGAGCCTGCCGTCGGCGCTGCCCTTCCTGCAGTCCGGAAAAATCAAGGTGCTTGGCGTAGTGAACGAAAAGCGTCTGGCCTCCTTGCCAAATGCGCCGACGATTGGCGAAACCCTGCCAGGCTTCGGCTCGACACCATGGTATGGGCTGTTGGCGCCCGCCGGTACGCCCAGGGAAGTCATCGTCAAGCTGCAGGCCGCCCTTGAAAAAACCCTGGCCAGCAGGGACGTGGCAGACAAGCTCGCGGTACAAGGCTGCGACGTAATGACCGCCAGCCCAGCGCAGTTTGCTGCGTTGATCCAGGGCGACCTGCCGCGCTGGAACAAGATCGTCAAGGACTCTGGCGCCCGCATCGACTGATCCACCGCCCTTCAGCCAAAACCTGGTCGGGCATTGTCCGGCCTGAGTCACCCTTCCCCGAAAAAAACTATCCGGAGACAACCATGACCCTTATTTCCCGCAGAACCCTCATGGCCGTCGCCAGCCTGAGCACGGCCGCCTGGCTCAACCCGGTGCGTGCACAGCTCGCCGGCAAACCCATCACACTCATTGTTCCCACGGCGGCCGGTGGCACCACCGACATTGCGGCGCGCATGCTGGCCGAGCCCTTGGGCAGGATTCTGCAAACCTCGGTGGTCGYGGACAACCGCGGCGGCGGCAACGGCAACATCGCCGGCCAGATGGTCGCGCGAGGCCCGGCCGATGGCACCAGCCTGCTGGTGCAGTACTCGGGCTACCAATGCATCACGCCGCTGATCCAGCCGGTGCCCGGCTTTGACCCGGCGACCAACCTCAAGCCGCTGGGCCATTTGATTGACGCGCCGCAGCTGCTGGTGGTACGCGGCAACTTTCCCGCCGACAACTTTGTGGACTTCATCAAGTACGTCAAGGCCAACCCCGGCAAGGTCAACTATGCATCCAGTGGCAACGGCTCGCTGCAGCATGTGACGACCGAGCTGCTCAAGGACCTGACCAAGACTTTCATGGTGCACATCCCTTATCGCGGTACGGGCCCGGCGCTGAACGACCTGCTGGCCGGCACGGTGGACTTCACCATCACCACACCGCCGCCGCTGCTGCCGCACATCCGCGCAGGTAAACTCAAGGCGCTGATGGTGACCGGCCGCACGCGCCTGGCCGCGCAACCCAATGTGCCGACCGCCATCGAGACCGGCGTGCCGCTGGTGGCATCGTCGTGGTTCGCGGTCTACGGGCCGACAGGACTGTCCGCCGACCTGCAAGGCCGACTCTCGCTGGCCATCAAGCAGGTGGTGGAGTCGGAAGGCTTCAGGAAGCGCGCCGAAGAGCAAGGCGCGAAAGCGGTTGTGATGAGCGGCGCCGAGCTGGCTACCCTGGGTGACAACGAGCGCAAGATGTGGGGCCGGATCGTGAAACTGGCGAACATTAAAGCCGACTGAAGTCTTTAACAGCCCGCAAAAAGCGGCACAGCCCCGGTGCAAATCGCGCCGGGACTGTGCCGCTTTTTTTGTGGAGGAGAGTCTTAGCTCAGATCGGCGATCAAATCGATGTACTGCTGCATTGCATCGTCCTGCGAGGTGCCCTTGAGGCTGTTCCAGGCGTCCCACTTGGCGCGGGCCACCATGTCACCGAAGCCGGGCTTCTTGTCGGCGTTGTCACCGCTGCTGCCCTGCTTGTAGAGCGCGTAAATCTTCAGCAGCGTCGCGTTGTCGGGGCGCTCGCTGAGGTTTTTCGAATCGGCCATGGCTTTGTCGAAGGCAGCTTTCAGGTCTGACATGAGAAATCTCCGTTTTTAGAAGTGGGTCACCAATGAGGTGGCTTGGGGTAACTGCCCGGTATCTTAGCGAGGCCGTTACCGCCAAAATAGAGGATTACCCCCACGCTTTTCACTACGTGTAATGCGCTGCCCCCCGAGGGGGTTAATTTTCCTTGGGGGCGGCCCGGCGGAAAATTCTTTCCGACAGGTAATTTAGTTGGTTTTAGGGAGTGCTCATGGTTACACGCGTTACCGCTCAGGCCGCAGGCCGAAAAGTGGCAAAAAACGTCCAGAAGAACGTCAAGCGGGCCGTCTCGGGAACCCTGGGCATTTCAGGGGAGCGCATGAGCAAGGTCGACACGGCCTGGCTGCGCATGGACAACGATGCCAACCTCATGATGATCGTGGGCGTGTGGCAGCTTGCGCCGGGCGTCAGGTACGCAGCCGTCTGCGAACGCATCGAAAACAGCCTGCTGAAGTACGACCGCTTCAAGCAGCGCGTGATGGAAGACGCCGCCGGCGCCACCTGGGTGATGGACCGCAACTTCGACCTGGCCAACCATGTCGTGCAGGAGAAATTGGCCAAATCAGCCAACCAGGAGCAGGCCCTGCAGGACCGCGTGGCCGTGCTTGCCACCCAGCGCCTGGACCCGAAACGCCCGCTGTGGCAAATTCACCTGATCGAGGATTACACCGGGCCCGATGGCGTCAAGGGCAGCGCGATGATCGTGCGCATCCACCACTGCATCGCGGACGGTATTGCGCTGATCTCCGTGACCATGTCGCTGGTCGATGGCGGCACGCCGCCGCCTGAGCGGCGCAAGAAGGCTGCGGCGGCTACCGGCACGGAAGACTGGATTGCCGACACCCTGCTCAAGCCCTTCACCGACATCACCGTCAAGGCACTGGGTGCCGTCGGTGAAGGTGCAGCGCGCTCGCTGGGCATGCTGGGTGACCCCAAAAAGGGCATGGAAGACGGCATGCACGGCTCCATGGACATGGCCAAGGTCTTGATGCAGGTGCTCAAGGACGGCGCCGCGCTGGCCCTGATGCCCGACGACTCCAAGACCCGGCTCAAAGGCAAGCCCGGCGGCGCAAAAAAAGTGGCCTGGTGCCAGCCGATTCCGCTGGACGAGGTCAAAGCCGTGGGCAAGGCACTCAACTGCTCGATCAACGACGTGCTGCTCAGCTGCGTGGCCGGCGCCCTGGGCGAATATTTGAAAACCTTCGGTGACGATGTGGCGGGCCAGGAGATTCGCGCCATGGTGCCGGTCAACCTGCGGCCGCTGGACCAGGCGCACAAGCTGGGCAACCGGTTCGGCCTGGTGCCGCTGGTGCTTCCCATCGGGGTGGAGAATCCGATCGAGCGCGTCTACGAGGTGCGCCGGCGCATGGCTGCGCTCAAGGGCAGCTACCAGCCGTTGCTGGCTTTCAGCCTGCTGGCGGTGGCGGGCCTTTTGATCAAGCCGGCGCAGGACGTGATGCTCAACCTCTTTGCCAAGAAAACCACGGCTGTGATGACCAACGTGCCTGGCCCGCGCGAAAAGCTCAAGTTCTGCGGCTCGACACTGGAGCAGAGCATGTTCTGGGTACCGCAGTCGGGCGACGTGGGGCTGGGCGTGTCTATCTTGAGCTACGGCGGCGGCGTGCAGTTCGGCGTGATCACCGACAGCACCCTGTGCCCGGAGCCGCAGCGCATCATCGATGAGTTTGTGCCGGAGTTCGCCAAGCTGTCCATCGTGACGCTGATGTTGCCTTGGGGAGAGTGAGCCCTCGCTGTGCGTCGCAGTTGCCAGGAAGCTCCGGTTAATTTTTTTGAGATTTTTATGGCCTTAGCCCAATAACGACGGGCGCAAGCAGCTACTTTTTTGATAGCACATCCCGCAGCAACTCCACCGCGCGGAAAAGGCGTCAGGCTGCAAAACGCTGTGAGGCGATGGCCAACAGTCCGTCGAAGATGAGGCTGTCCACCAGCTCAAACTTCACCGACATGCTGGGCGCCATCTTCCAGCCAGCGCCGCCGGTCATGATGCATTCGGGTGTTTCGCCGCAGTGGCGGGCGACGTTTTCCACCATGCGGTGTATCGCACCGGCAATGGCGAAAGTGCCGCCGCTGGTCAGCGCATCGCTGGTATTGGTGGGAAAGTCGCGCACCTCGCCGGTAGGAACGTGCAGACCGGCCGTGCCGGACTCGAGCGCGCGCAGCATGATGCCGTGGCCTGGAAGAATGAAGCCGCCCAGGAATTTGCCGGAAGCGTCGATCGCCTCGACCGTCACGGCGGTACCCACCATGACAACCACGCAAGGCTTGTTGATGCCGCGCGCCAGCAGCCGGTGGCGCGCACCGATCATGGCCACCCAACGGTCAGCGCCCAACCTGGCCGGATGGTCATAGCCATTGGTGACACCAGCCTCATGCGGGCTGGAAACGACCCAGTGCGGCGCCACGTCCCAGAGTTCCATCTGCTCGACCACACGCCGCTTGATGGCGTCGCCGGCAACGATGCAGCCGAGGATACGCGACGGAGGTTGCATGCCGCCCCACTCTTCTTCGGACAGCTTGTCGATGTTTTCCAGAAACACCGCGCCCTGCGCCAGCAGCTTGGCCTTGGGCACAGGGGCTTCGTACTGGGCCCATTTCAGGCGGGTGTTACCCACGTCAAGCGCTAGGAAGGTCATTTGGCGGATTATGAACAGGTTTGAAGCGCACCTGCAGGCGCAGGCCTACAGGTTTTCCAGTAGACGCGGCAAAGAACGCTCAGATCAATCCGAACCAGCACGCGCGCTGGATGGCGGCCAGCTTGTTGTCGACCTTGAGTTTGGTCATGGCATTGGAGAGGTGAAAGTTCACCGTGCGTTCGCTGCAGGCCAGCAACTCGCCGGTCTCGCGTGCCGTCATCCCCTGGAAGGCCAGGCTCAGGCATTCGAGTTCGCGCGGGCTCAGCGGGCTGCGCGCTTCGGCCAGCGCGCGCTTGAGCAGCGGCCAGATGTTGAGGGCCGACCAGGCCAGCAAGGCCGCCTCGCTGCGGTCATGCCACTGGCGCGGGCTGAAGAGGTAGCATTCAAAGGCCCGCCCCACCGTCAACGGAAAGGCGATGCGCACCACGCTTTGGTAACCGTGAGCCAGCCACAGCCGGCGCCAGCGGCCCAGGCTTTCGAAAGCGGTTTTGGAAATATCCTGCCAGGCGACAAGAGGTGCGTCGGAGTCGCGCCACGGGGCGCCGAAGTCCCGGCTCTCGGCCAGGGCCTCGGCGGCATCCAGCAGGCGCGGAGGGTGAATGGCCAGCACCAGCCGGTCTTCCTGCCCCCCGAACGGGTCGGGGCCCAGTACCATGAGCGCTTCGACCGAGAACTCGCGAAGGGCGCACAGCCAGTCGCTGATGACGCCGTCCAGGCTGACGCTGTCAAAGTTGGCAGGTAACAGCATTAGCTTGACGAGATAAGAACCGGGACAATACAGTCAAATGTCAAATGCATCATCAGTCAGGTTCCCGGTTGTGCTGGAGAAGTTCTTAACGTGAGGAGCGCCCGCTTTCACGCGTGGCTTGCGCGGCGTCCCCTGCTTCAGTGGCTGCGCGAGGAACTGATCCTTGCGCCCCTGGAGCCCATTTTGCATCCATCCCCGCGGCGGCTGTGGTGGCTGGGTCTTTCTTTTTTTTCGGGCAACGCCCTGTTCGCCTGGATCTGGTCGGTCTGGCTGCCGCAGCCCTATGAAAACCTTCCGCTGCGCGTCGTGGCCAGCGTGCTGGGCTACAGCCTGATGACCAAACGCGTCAACCATGACCCGGGAAGCCGGCTGGCGCAACGGGTATTTGGTGTGGTGTTCTGGCTCGAACTGCCGGTCCTGTTCAGCTGGATGTACCTGTGCAACGGCAGCAATACCGTGTGGCTGGCCACCCTGGCGGCCATGGTGCTGATCTACTACCATGTCACTGACTGGCGCCTGGCGACCCTGGGCACCATCACTGGGGGGGGGCTGGCCTGGGTCATGTTCCTGTACGTGGGGCCGGCGGTTCCCGCCCTGCCGGAAGACCAGCGCACCGTGCATGCCGTGGTATTTGCGTTTGCCTGGTCGATCGCGCTGGTGCTGAACCTTTCCTCGGCCAACCTGCGGCGGGAACAGCTTTCCAGCACGCTCACTACCATCGGCATCATGGCGCACGAGCTGCGCACGCCGCTGTCGACGGCAGCCCTGCTGGGCGATGCGATCCAGCTGGAGGTACAGCGCCAGCCCGACAACCCGCGCGCGCTGCAGCTGGACAAACTGGCGCTGCGCCTTCACGCACTGGTTCGAAACATGAACCACCAAATCGACACACAGATCGCGAATGCCAAGCTGCTGCAGCTGCCACGGCATACCCAACAGGTCGCGGCCGGCAAATTGGTCCAGGATGTCGTGGCGGCGTATCCCTACCAGTCGAGTCKCCAGAGGGAATGCGTGCGGGTGCTTGTTCACGATGACTTCACCTTCCGTTCTTCCGCCACACAGTTTTCCCAGGTGCTGGACAACCTCATCAAGAACGCGCTGCATTCCCTGATGGCGGCTGACTCGAAATACCCGCACGGCGCCCTGCGCATTGAAGTCGGCAGGACGCAGGCGCGCGGCCGCATCATGGTGGCCGATGAGGGCATGGGTATCGACGCTGCCTTGCTGCCGCAGATTTTCAAGCCGTTCTTCTCGAGCAACCGCGGCACGGGGCATGGCCTGGGCCTGGCCTTTTGCCAGCAAGTGGTACAAAGCGCAGGTGGCACCATTCATGTGAAATCAGAGTTCGCCGTGGGAGCTGCTTTTACCATCGAGCTGCCGATTACGGCCTGATACCTTGCACATGATTTGCTTTTGACAACCCGCGCTAGACTGACAACATGTCCTTTGCACTTTACCGCCGTCCCGGAGGCGTGGTTTTCCTGGACGACGACCCGGATTATCTCGAAATGCTCGCGGAAGTCATGCCGCTGGACTGGCATGTACGCCTGTTCCTGCGCCCGGTGGCGTGTATAGACCTGCTGCTCCAGGAGCCGGTGCGCTGGGAAGCGGATGCCTGGCGCCAGCAGGAAATCATCAATCGATGGCGCGAGGGGTCGGCCCTGATCCCGCAAATCCTGCAGTACTGGCGGGAAGACGGCACGGCGCGATTTGCGCTCACGCAGGTCTGCGTGGTGGACTATTCCATGCCGGYCATGAGCGGGCTGAGGGTGTTGAGCGAGCTGACCGGGTGGTCGGGTTCGCGCGTTTTGCTGACAGGCAGGGCCGACGAGCAACTTGCCGTGTCGGCCTTCAACCGCGGGCTGATCGAACAATTCATTCCCAAGCAATCTCCGGAGATCCGGCTGCGCCTGACCGATGCGGTGCAGGCGCTGCTGCGACAGCCCGATCCCCGGCACCAGCAGACCTGGCGGGCGACGCTGTCCCGCGCGCAGCATGCGCTGCTGTGCGAAACATCCGTCGCGCAGGAGCTGGAAAACCTGGCGCTGCGGCAAGGCTGGATCGAGCATGTGGTGATCGGTGCACCCTTCGGTGTGCTGGCCCTTGACCGCAAAGGCAGCGTCAGCTGGTTGCAGCTGGAACCCGCCGGGAACCTGCCAGAGCTTGCCGAAATGGCGGCATCGCAAGGCTGGGATGCCTCGACCGTGAAGGACGTGGCAGCGGGCAGGAAACTCATCGATCTGGAACTGCAGCTGGCACTGGGCGCCGGCCACAAACCCCAGCCGCGCCAGGCCTTCGCCATCGCTTCCGGTCCGACCGTACTCCATGCGGCGCTTTTTACCGTCGGCGAGCCTTTTAACCCCGGCTTCATGAGCAGCCACGAGCGATTTATTGCCACCTCGGGTGAGAGACACCTTCAGGACTGACGCCGGCATCATGCCTCCTGGCCGGCCCGGGCGCGCCGTGCAATCGGCCAGTCCCATGGTTTCACGATCGGCGCGATCTCGCGTGCGACCGCTTCCACATGGTCCAGTTCGGAATCCATCAGCCCGGCATTCAGAGTTAACCTCATCATCGCGCGTTTGCTGCTGGTGGCCGGCGCGCAGAACATCGACGAAAACACGTTGCGCTCCTCCAGCCGGTCCCGCAACACCATGGTGTCGGATTCCAGTCCAACCTCCAGCGCAATGATCTGCTGGCTGCCCTGATGGATGGGATAGCCCAGCTCGCTCAAGGCAGACCGCAACCTGCGCGTGTGGGCGTGAAGCCTTGCACGCGCATCGTCGCTGTTGCGGATCACCTCCAGCGTGGCTGCAAGGCCGGCAATCTCGTGCGGCAGCAGGCTGGAGCTGAAGATATTGGGAAAGCTTGAACAGAGAATGTAATAGCGCATGTGCGCCGGCGCGGTAAAAAAGCCGGCCCGGCCGGCAAAAGCCTTGGCAAGGCTGGCGGTGATGAAGTGCACGCGGCTGGTGAGGCCCAACTCGGCGCACAGCCCCGCACCTTCCGGGCCGTGTGTGCCCAGCGAGTGCGATTCATCCACCAGGATCATGCAGCCGTGCTGCTCGGCCACATCGACAATTTCCCCCAGGGGACAGATGGCACCCGTGGTGCTGTACACGGAATCGACCACCACGATGCCAGGGCCGTTCCTGGCGATCATCCGGGCGAGATGAACCGGATCATTGTGGCGAAAAGCGAAAGCCGGGGCGCGCGCCGCATGGGCGCCTTCCCACAACGATGCATGGGCCAGCGTATCAAGGTATACAGGGGTCTGCGCATCGGCAATCGCCTGCAGCACGCCGACATTGGCCGCATAACCCGATTGGCAAATGAAGCCGTCGTCCTTGCCGACCCAGGATGCCAGTGCCAGCTCCAGCGTGTGTGTGGGATGCTGGTTCAGGTGGAAGACACCGGACTGCACCACAAACTCCCGCTCCTTACGCAAGGCTTCCACCTGCGCGTGAACGATGTGCGGATGGCCAGTGACGCTGAGGTAGTCGTTGCCGTCCAGCCGGATGGCATTGGAGTCCGGTGTTTTGCCATGAAGCATGAACTTTCCGCTCCACTGCTGATTCCAGCGCGGCGTGAAGTCACGGGATATTCGCTGGCATAACTGGGCACCAAGGGCAGGGTTGGAAAACTGCGCGGCGTCAGGGGAAAGTTTGCGTTCGAGTACTTGCATGAGGGAGCTCCGTTAAAAAG
>NZ_JBFUGX010000002.1:0-31187 GCF_056402675.1 Polaromonas sp. P3_C2
CGGCTATTCGGCCCTCTTGTTGATGGGCGCCAAACCGAAGTTCGAGCTGCTGAGTGCCTATTGCAAAGCCTTGCCGACAAGTGTTCTATGTGCCGGTGGCGGAAAGGTTTCCCTGTCRTCTCCCCCGCTGATCGCGAAGACCGACGACCGCATCCGCGCCGCGTTCATCATGAGCCCGCCGGGAGCCTTCTTTGACCGCGAAAGCCTGTCGCAGGTCTCGAGGCCGGTGAATCTGTACGCGGCCGGCGCCGATTCCGTGCTCCCGGTCAAGGAGAACGCGATCAAAGTGAAGGAACTGCTCCCCTCATTGGCCCGATACACCGAGATCCCCGCAGCCGACCACTTCGTGTTTCTCGCGCCGTGCACGTCGGAGATGCGCGGCGTCGCGCCCGCTCTGTGTACGGATCCACAAGGCGTCAATCGGGCTGCTGTGCATGACAATGTGAACCGCGATGCATTGATGTTTTTTCAGGAGCAACTCCAGGTCGATGCGAGTTTTCCGAAGCGAATGTAGCCAATCCTATGCCCCATATCCTGCTGATCGACGACGACGAGCACCTGGCTGCGCCGCTGGCCGCCTACTTTGCCCGTTTTGACTTTGTGCTCGAAAGCGCGCTGCGCCCCGGTGAAGGCTTGGCCATGCTGCGCACCGGTGCGTATGACGCAGCCATCCTGGACGTCATGCTGCCCGAGATGGACGGCTTTGCCCTGTGCCGCGAGATCCGCAAGGAAAGCGACATCCCCATCGTGATGCTGACGGCCCGCGGCGACGTGATGGACCGTGTGGTCGGGCTGGAGCTGGGCGCCGACGACTACCTGCCCAAGCCGTTTGAGCCGCGCGAGCTCGTGGCGCGCCTGCAGACCATTTTGCGGCGCCAGCGCAGCGCACCGGCTGCGGCCACCCAACGCCATGTGTTCCAGGGGCTGGTGATCGACGTGGAAACGCGCGAGGTGCTGCGCCTGGGCGAAAAGGTCGAGCTGACCGGCACCGAATTTGAATTGCTGGCCCTGCTGGCGGCCGAGCCCGGCAAGGTCTTCAACCGCGACGACATCCTCAACCGCCTGCGCGGCCACGAGGCCGAGCTGTACACGCGCGCCGTCGACATCGTGGTGAGCCGGCTGCGCAAAAAACTGGAGCCACTGGACTGCATCAAGACCTTGCGCAACGCGGGCTATGCCCTCGCTGCCGGCAAGGCGGGTACGCCATGAGGCGGTGGAAAACGCGCCGGGACTGCCGGGCCCGCGAACGCTCACGCCCCGAGCGCTGGCGCCACCGCTGGAAGCATTCGCTCCGGCTGCGGCTGATCACCGTGTTCCTGCTGCTGGCGCTGGCCATGGGTGCTGTGTTCATGAGCGGCATGCAGCGGGCGTTTTCAACGGGCTGGCGCGACGCGGCCAAACCGCTGATCAGCGACTACATGGACAGGCTGGTGGCCGACCTGGGTTCGCCGCCCGATGTGGGCCGTGCCCAGGCGCTGGCTGCGCGGCTGCCGATTTCCATCCGCATTGAAGGGCCGCAGGTCAACTGGCAGTCCCATCCTGACAGGCCCGACCGCAAGGTGTTCGACGCCCGCGCCAAGGACTGGCTGAGCCGCACCACGGCCGACGGCCATCGCGTGATTTTTGGCCCCGGCACTGCGCCCTGGCAGGCAGCGCCACACGGCGTGTTTGGCTGGATCACGCTGGCGCTGCTGCTGGGCTTGCTCATAGGCGCCTATGCCTACGTGCGGCGCCTGCTGCGCCCGCTGGACGACATCCGCGCAGGCGCCGAGCGCTTTGGCCGCGGCGAGTTCGCAACGCCGATTCCCCTGCGCCGCCGCGACGAACTCGGCGACCTGGCCGGGCGCATCAACACCATGGCACACGACATCGAAGGCATGCTGAACGCCAAACGCGCCTTGCTGCTGGCGCTGAGCCATGAACTGCGCTCCCCGCTCACACGTGCGCGGCTCAATGCCGAGCTGTTGCCCACCACGCCCGAGGGCACCGGTGCCGGCGAGCGCGAACGCGAGGCGCTGCTGCGCGACCTGGGCGAGATGCGCGACCTGATCAGCGACTTGCTCGAAAGCGAGCGTCTGGCCAGCCCGCACGTCGCACTACAGCGCGAACCGGTGGACCTGGCGGCGCTGGTGCGCGAGACGGCCACCGAGGTGCCAGGTGCGTCGGAGATGGTGCTGGACCTGGCGACTGGCCTTGCGCCGCTGGCACTGGACCGCATGCGCGTGCGCCTGCTGGTGCGCAACCTGATGGACAACGCACTGCGCTACAGCAGCGGCGCCGGGAGGCCGCCGCATGTGTCGCTGCAGCCGGCGGGCGGCGGCGTGATGCTGGAAGTGCGCGACTTCGGCCCGGGGGTGGATGCCGCGCAGCTGGCGCATTTGACCGAGCCCTTTTACCGGACCGACGGCGCACGCCAGCGCGCCACGGGCGGCGTGGGCCTGGGCATGTACTTGTGCCGACTGGTGGCCGAAGCGCATGGCGCCGAGCTGCAAGTGCGCAATGCAGAGCCCGGGCTGGCCGTGTTCGTGCTGTGGCATGCTATTGAATCAGGAGCTGCTGGCGCCCGTCCTTAAAGGGCTGCAGCCTTATTTTGCTCTTGTTCCCAGCAGCGCGGCGCCGATGATCATCACCGCCGCCAGGGCGATGCTCCAGCTCAGCGCGCGGCCGCTTACCCCCATCAGCAGTGCAGTCGAGCCCAGCGGCGTGAGGTAACTGAGGATGCCGATCTGCTGCGCGTCGCCCAGCTTGAGGGCCTTGTCCCAGAGAAAGAACGCCGCGCCCAGCGGCCCTGCGCCCAGCACCGCCAGCAATAGCCAGTCCTGCGCCGACAGCGTGGCGGCAGGCTCCAGCGCCCAATGGCACAGCAGCGAAAGCACGCCCGAGACCAGGCCGAAGAGGCCGATGGCCGCGGTGGGAAAGGCCGGCACGCGTTTTGTCAGCAGCGAGTAGCTGGCCCAGATGAAGGCCGAGCCCAGCGCCGGCAGGTAACCCCATGACCAGCCTGCGGAGGACGTCGCACCGCCACCGCCCGCGCCCAATATGGCAATGGCGGCGCCGGCAAATCCCAGCAGGCCTGCAGCCACATGCACAGCGCGCAGCTGCACGCCACGAAGGAACAGCGGCGCCAGCACCACGATAAAAAGCGGCCAGAGGTAGTTCACCAGGTTGGCCTCGACTGCCGGCGCATACCGCAGCGCGATGAAAAGCAGGAAGTGATAGCCGAAGAGGCCGTACACGCCGAGCGCCAGCGTGGCGGTGGGAATCTTCCATTGCGCGCGGTCCCGCAGCACAAAAGGCAGGGCCAGCAGGCTGCCGGTCAGCAGCGCAACGCCGGTGAGCAGAAAGGGCGGAACGTGTTTGAGCGAGACCCCGAGCGAGGCGAGCAGGGTCCAGAGGGCGATGGCGCCCAGTGCGTAGAGATTGGCTGGCATGGCGGCAAGCATAGGGGGACGTCACGTGGGCGTCGTCGCAGAGCAACGCTTTGTTGTCGTGCAACGACGGTTCTGGCGATTCAGGGGTATGTCCTACGCGCAGACCAACATCCGGTAACGAGCTTCACGTGCGAGGGGCGCTGCAGACACCTTGCCCGTACGGACTTCAGTTGCAATGGCATGGCAGATTTCTCCGAAATCGCATGAAACCCAAGGAGACTCACCATGAGAAAGCTTTCCATCCTTTTGCTGGCGCTGGCCGGCATGGCCGCCCTGTCGGGCTGCGTGGCTTACCCGGTGGCTTATGACAACGGACCGCAATATCGTGTCGTGCCCGCCCCTGCGCCGGGCTATGGCCCCGGCTACCGGGGTGACCGCGATGGCGACGGTGTGCGCAACCGCTACGACCGCCGGCCGAACGACCCGAGCCGCTATTGAAAATCCGTAAAGGTCAGGCGCTGCCCAGCCCGGCGCGCCGCATCGCGGCCGTCAGGGCTGAGGGCGACTGGTAGCCGCAGTGCAGCGCGGTGTCGGCCACGCTCATGCCGCGGCTGCGCAGTTGCACGGCCAGTGCCAGGCGTTGCCGGCGCAGCCACTGCATCACGCTGAGGCCGGTTTCGCGCCGGCAGCGTGCGGCAAACTGCGTCGGGCTTAAAAACACCTGCGCGGCCAGTTGCGCGACGCTCAGTGGTTCGTGCAGGCGCTGCTGTGTCCAGGTGGCCAGTTGTTCCCAGTGGATGGGCCGCGCATGGCGCAAGGGCGTTGATGCGGGTRTTGTGGGTTGCCACGCTTCCAGCAACAGCGCCGGACCGTGAAGTTGCGCGAGGCTGCCCGGCTGCTGCATCGCTTCGGCGAGGTAATTTCCCAGCGCAAGGGTTTGCGCGGTTTTTGCAGGGTCATAGGCGCAGCGAGCCCAGTCCGCATGCGTGGTGTCCAGCACCAGGCAGCGGCTGCCTTCACGTGATTCAAAGTCATGCCGGTCGCCGGGTGTGATCACGCAGCCCTGGCCGGCGGCAATGCGCCGCCCGCGTCCGCGTACTTCCAGTTCCAGCACACCACTCAGGCCCAGCAGTACCTGGAAGTGGTCATGCGCATGGCTGCCGTGCGAGGCGCCGTAGTGGCGCAGCGACAGGGAGCCTTGCGGCAAGGTCATGTTGCGGGGATTAAAGAGCGGCGGTGGCCGCGTCGGCCTTGTCGGCCACGCCTGCCGCGTGGGCCTGCTGGTCGGCGTGGTAACTGCTGCGCACCATGGCGCCCACGGCGGCGTGCGTGAAGCCCATCTTGTAGGCTTCTTCTTCAAACATCTTGAAGGTGTCGGGGTGCACATAGCGGCGCACCGGCAGATGGCTGGTGGAGGGCGCCAGGTACTGGCCGATGGTCAGCATGTCGATGTTGTGCGCGCGCATGTCGCGCATGACCTGCAGAATTTCCTCGTCGGTTTCGCCCAGGCCCACCATGATGCCGCTCTTGGTCGGCACATCGGGGTGCAGGGCCTTGAACTTCTTGAGCAGGTTCAGACTGAAGTTGTAGTCGCTGCCGGGACGCGCTTCTTTGTAAAGGCGCGGCGCGGTTTCGAGGTTGTGGTTCATCACGTCGGGCGGCGCGGCCTTCAAAATTTCAAGCGCGCGGTCGTCGCGGCCGCGGAAGTCGGGCACCAGGATTTCAATCGTGGTGGCGGGCGAGAGTTCGCGGATCTTCTGGATGCATTCCACAAAGTGGCCGCTGCCGCCGTCGCGCAGGTCATCGCGGTCCACGCTGGTGATCACCACGTATTTGAGCTTGAGTGCTGCGATGGTTTTCGCCAGGTTCAGCGGTTCATTCACGTCCAGCGGATCGGGGCGGCCGTGGCCCACGTCGCAAAACGGGCAGCGGCGCGTGCACTTGTCGCCCATGATCATGAAGGTGGCCGTGCCCTTGCCGAAGCATTCCCCGATGTTGGGGCAGCTGGCTTCTTCGCACACTGTGTTGAGCTTGTTTTCGCGCAGGATCTGCTTGATCTCGTAAAAGCGCGTGGTCGGGCTGCCGGCCTTGACGCGGATCCAGTCGGGCTTCTTGAGCATTTCGCCCTGCACCACCTTGACGGGGATGCGCGACAGCTTGGCCGCGGCTTTTTGCTTGGCCAGCGGGTTGTAGTCTTCCTGGCTCTGGATGTCGCGAACAACAGGATTGACGGTTTCTGGGGTGCTCATGGTGTATTTCTTTGAAGGAATGTGCTCAGGGCGCCAGGTAGGTGACGAGCTTGCGGCCCAGCACATCTGCGGCTTCCTGCCAGCTTGCCGATACCCCGATTGTAGAAAGGTCTGTGGTTTTGAGCCCCACATACCCGCAGGGGTTGATCCGCGAGAAGGGTTCCAGGTCCATCGCCACATTGAGCGCGACCCCGTGGTAGGTGCAATTCCGGCTGACTTTGATGCCCAGGGCGGCGATCTTCCCAAGGCCGCGAAACGGGTCGGCAGGGTGCATCGGGCCGGTCAGGGCGGCATGTGAGGTGGGGTCGTCCAGCCGCACATAAATGCCGGGCGAGCCGGCCACCCGGTGCCCGGTCACGCCGAAGTGCGCCAGGGTCTTGATGACGGATTCTTCAATGCGGTAGACGTATTCCTTGACGTAATAGCCGGCACGCTTCAAATCGATGAGCGGGTAGGCCACCACCTGGCCGGGGCCGTGGTAAGTCACCTGGCCGCCGCGGTTGGTCTGCACCACCGGGATGCTGCCGGGGTTCAAAACATGGTCGCTCTTGCCCGCGAGGCCTTGGGTGTAGACCGGTGGATGCTCACAAATCCATAGCTGGTCGGGCAGGCCCCGATTAGGCTGCAGCCCATTTTCGCTTGAAAAACCGGGGTTGCGCGCCGCCGTGAAGGCTTGCATGGCTTCATAGGTGGGCAGGTAGTCGACCTTGCCCAGGTTGCGCGTTTCAGCCTGCATGTTCGGCGTCTGCCCGGATATTGTTTACAGGACTACCTTGACCATCGGGTGCGTCGACAGCGTGCGGTAAAGCTCGTCGAGCTGCTCGCGGCTGGTGGCTGTGACGGTGATGGTGACGCCCAGGTATTTGCCGCCCTTGCTTTCACGCAGCTCGATGGTGGAGGCGTCGAAGGCCGGGTCGAACTGGTGTGCGATGGACGTGATGGCCGCGACCATGCCATCGACCTTCTCACCCATCACCTTGATCGGGAACTGCGAGGGGTACTCGATCAGCGATTCCTGGCGCGAGGGCTCCGTGCTGGGAACACCGATGATTTTGGGGATGTTGGGGGAAGTCGTCATGGCAATGGGTCCTTTCAGGCCGCTTTGGCACGCTGGTATTGGGCGTACAGCTTTGCATAAATGGGGCCAGGTTTGCCTTTTTCCACTCCGTGGCCGACCGGCTGGCCGTCCAGCAGGGTGATGGGCAGAACCTCCTTGGTGGCGGATGAGAGCAGCAGCTCGTCTGCTGCCAGCACTTCGGCGCGGGTGATGCGGCGCAGCTCAAAAGGAATGCCCGCCGCGCGGCACATCTCTTCGATCAGGCCAAAGCGGATGCCTTCGAGCACCAGGTTGTCCCTGGGCGGCCCCATGACTTTGCCGTCCTTGACGATCCAGACGTTGCTGGAAGCGGCTTCGCTCAGGTAGTCGCCGCGGAACATCACGGTCTCGACCGCGCCAGCGTCCACGCTGATCTGGCGTGAAAACACCGCGCCCAGCAGGCTGGTGCTTTTGATGTGGGCTTTTTCCCAGCGGAAGTCGTCGGCGGTGACGCAGGCCACGCCGTTTTCGCGTGCCTGGTCGCTGGGCAGCTTCATCGGATTGCACATCACGAACACGGTGGGCGTCAGGCCCGGCAGCATGGGGTGGTCGCGCATGGCCACACCGCGGGTGATCTGGATGTACACCAGTTGATTGCCTTTTTCGGCTGAGGCGACCGTGGATTGTGCGCAGGCAGCTATTAATTTAAGAGCAATTTCCAGCCACTCGGCGCGGGTCAGCGGGTTGGCGATGCGCAGCTCGGTGAGGCTGCGTTCCAGCCGCGCCATGTGCTGCTCGAAGCGAAACGGCTTGCCTGCATACGCCGGCACCACTTCATAAATACCGTCGCCGAAGATGAAACCGCGGTCCATCACGCTGATCTTGGCGTCTTTGAGCGGGGTGAATTCGCCGTTGAGGTAGCAGGGGGTGTCGGGAAGGGCGTTGGCGGGAAGCGTTGTCATGGATCGGTTTGAAAAGGAAATGAAACTGTGTCGAGACGGCTACTGCCGGACGGTCTGCACCCGATTGTCTAACGTCTGGCGGTTTGCCGGCGGCGGCGTTTGAACCAGATGCGAACGCGCCAGCCCAGCTTGACCAGCAGGTAGCCGGTAATCGAGCCCAGCACGGCAAAGATGCCCATGCCCAGGATGGCAGGCCCGCCGAAGGAGGCTGCCCACGCCACGATGCCTGAGCCTTCCGAGATGCGGATGGGCGGCGGCGCGTCCAGCAGCAGATCGCCCACCTGATAGGCCAGCCAGAGCCAGAATCCGACGGTGAAAGGGTTGGTAATGAAGGTGATGCCGGCGGCCACCGGAATATTGGCGCGCCACCAGACGCTGTGGGCTGCGGCCGCCACGGTTTGCGCAAATGGCAGGGCAAATGCCCAGAATATGCCGATGGCCACACCGCGCGCCACGGCCTCGTGCTGCAGCCGCCACAGCTGCGGTTCCAGCAGCCGGTGGGCCACCGGCTTGAGCCACCGGTTCGCAACCAGGGCTTCACGTGTCGGCACGGATGCTTTCAGCCGGTCCGTCCAGTGCCGGTGTTGCGGCGCCTTCTTTTTAGGGGCGCTCATGGCAGGCGGTGATCAAGATGGCAGGCTCGCTCCGGCATCAGGCAATAAAGATGACGGCGGCTATCGCCAGCGCGCCCAGCACCAGGTTGACCATGGCCAGAGTGGCGATCTGCCCGACGCGGCGACCGCCCTCGGGCCAGTCGGACGCGCTGACAGCGAGCTTCAAGCGCCGGAAAGGGCCGAAATACAGATGTCCGAACAGCGCGAACATCAAGAGGCCGATGCCGAACATCAGGTGCCAGCCCAGGGGGGCGGTTTTCATGCCCTCGGCCAGCAGCATCGCCAGGCCTGTCACCAGCAGGACGCCGATGGTGGCCCAGACCAGGACGAAAAATCGCTGCATGACCTTTGCGATGAGCGGCAGGCGTTGGGGTGGCGCCAGCTGTTCGGCGACGGCAGGCCGTAAGGCAAACAGCATGAAGACCACCCCGCCCAGCCAGGCAATGGCGGCGGCAATGTGCAGGAATTTCATCAGGGCGGGCATGGCATCTTTCGGTGGGTGGAAGGTGACGGATGCGGGGGCTTGGGCCATCGTCGAGCATCACGTGCAACTACGTAGGAGGGTCGGCGCGCCGTAGTCGCCGGACAATTGTGAACCACCCGCTGCGAGCCGCACCCAAATGATGCGAATCGCCCCTAATTCATATGCAAGCCGGGGGTTTTGTCGGATACGCAGGGGTTTCTACGTATAATCAAGGGCTTTGCTGATAACTGCCCTGTAACTTTTCCGTAATTTGTGACGACCAAAATGGCAAATTCGGCAAAGTCAGCGACAAACCCGGGAAATCCGGGTGTGACAGGGCGGCGTGTCACAGAAGAGATGGAGACTGGTGATGAGGGTTTCAAGCCCTTGACGCGTGAAGAAGCCCAAAAGCTTCGTGAAGCGGACCCCTCGGTTTCACCTTGGGTGGTATTGGCGGGGCAAAGTGTGGTGGGTCTTGTGGTGGCGCTGGCCGCCTGGGGATTGACCGGAAGGCAAAGTGCAGGCTGGTCCGCCCTTTATGGCGCGCTGGCGGTGGTCATCCCGGGTGCGTTGTTTGCGCGCGGCCTGACCAGCAAGATGTCTTCAATGAATCCGGGCGCTGCGGTGGCTGGATTTTTTTTGTGGGAAATGGTCAAGATTGGCCTGACGGTAGCGATGTTGTTCGCTGCTCCCCGAATGGTTTCGGATTTGAGCTGGCCGGCAATGCTGGTTGGCCTTGTAGTGACAATGAAGGTGGTCTGGCTGGTGCTTTGGTTCCAGTCCCGGCCGAAAAAGTTGGCGTAATCCATTTTCAAGAGTTGAAAAGAGTTCGTAAATGGCTGAATCTTCCGGAAACGCTTTGACCGCTGGTGAGTACATTGGTCACCACCTGGTCCATCTGCAAAACCACAAACAGACAGGCATCGTCGACTTTTCCGTTGTCAATTTCGACACGATTTTCTGGGCCATCACCCTCGGTGTGATCGGTATGTTCGTGATGTGGCGTGTGGCCAAAAGCGTGCACGCCGGCGTTCCCGGTCGCCTGCAGGCGGCTGTTGAAATCCTGCTCGAAATGGTGGACAGCCAGGCCAAGGGCATCGTTAAAAACGCCGAATCGCGCAAGGCCGTCGGCCCACTGGCGCTCACCGTATTCATCTGGATTTTCCTGATGAACTCCATGGACTTCCTGCCTGTCGACCTGTTCCACACAATTTTTGCTGTGACCGGCCTCGATCACAGCATTCACAACTTCCGCGTGGTTCCCACGGCCGACCTCTCGGCCACGCTGGGCATGTCCTGCGGCGTGCTGCTGGTTTGCCTGTACTACAACGTCAAGATCAAGGGTTTTGGCGGCTGGGTGCATGAGCTGTTCTCGGCCCCGTTCGGCGACAAATGGTTTTTGTATCCCGTCAACTTCTTGATGCAGATGATCGAATTCGCCGCCAAGACCGTATCTCACGGCCTCCGGCTTTTCGGCAACATGTACGCGGGCGAACTGCTGTTCATGCTGATCGCGCTGATGGGTGCAGTGGGCTTCGGCTCTGCGACTGGTGTGTTCCTCTTCATCGGCCATGTGCTCGCGGGCACGGGCTGGGCAATCTTCCACATCCTGATCGTTGCGCTGCAGGCGTTTATTTTCATGATGTTGACGCTGGTCTATGTGGGGCAGGCCCACGACCATCACTGATTCTCACGAATCAGTTTCCCCTGGTTTTCTGGTTTCCGCTTTCTTTTTTATTTTTGTTAGTTAGTTAAATCCATAGGAGCATTAAATGGAACACGTACTCGGTTTTGTCGCTTTGGCCGCTGGCCTGATCATTGGCCTGGGCGCTGTCGGCGCATGTATCGGCATCGGCATCATGGGCAGCAAATACCTCGAAGCCGCTGCACGCCAGCCTGAGCTGATGAACGAACTGCAGACCAAGATGTTCCTGCTGGCCGGTCTGATCGATGCTGCTTTCCTGATCGGCGTGGGTATTGCCATGCTGTTCGCATTTGCCAACCCGTTTGTGTTGAAGTAAATCGCACGCCTTTCTAGACAACCTACAGAGGTGCCGCTGTGAGTATTAACTCCACATTCTTTGCGCAGCTCGTCGTGTTTGCGATTCTGGTGCTGTTCACGATGAAATTCGTGTGGCCACCAATTGCAGCTGCGCTCGACGAACGCGCCCGGAAGATCGCCGACGGCCTTGCCGCTGCCGATAAAGCCAAGTCTGAACTCTCCGTTGCCAACAAGCGCGTGGAAGAAGAACTGGCCAAATCGCGCAACGAATCGGCAGTGCGCCTGGCGGAAGCCGAGCGCCGCGCCCAGGCCCTGATTGAAGAGGCTAAAGCCCGCGCAACCGAAGAGGGCAGCAAGATCATTGCCGCCGCCAAGGTTGAGGCCGAGCAGCAAACCGTCAAGGCCCGCGAGACCCTGCGTGAGCAGGTCGCCGCACTGGCCGTCAAGGGTGCAGAGCAGATTCTGCGCAAGGAAGTCAATGCCGGTGTGCATGCTGACTTGCTGGGTCGCCTGAAGACCGAACTTTAAGCGAGCGTAAAACATGGCCGAACTAGCCACCATTGCCCGTCCCTACGCTGAAGCGTTGTTCAAGGCATCCGGTTCCGACCTGGGCGGCACCGCCGTCTGGCTCGATGAGCTTGCCGCCATTGCCGCCAACGTGCAGTTGCAGCAATTTGCGGGCAACCCCAGCGTGACGGTAAACCAGACGTTTGACGTAGTTTCCGGGGTGGCCAAAACGAAGCTGCCGGAAGCCGCCAGGAACTTCTTGCGGACCGTGATCGAGAACGGCCGCATCAGCGTCCTGCCGGAAATCGCCGCACAGTTTCGCGCACTGAAAAATGCGCAAAGTGGTTCTTCGGATGCCACCGTTTACAGCGCATTTCCGCTGGAAGGCGCTGCGCTGGCCGATTTGGCAACAACGCTGGAGAAGCGGTTTGGCCGCAAGCTCAACCTTTCGGTCGAGCTTGAGCCGGCGCTGATCGGTGGCGTACGTGTCGTGGTGGGTGACGAGGTGTTGGACACCTCGGTCAAAGCCCGTTTAGAGCAAATGAAAGTGGCGCTGATTTCCTGAGCTTGCGCTCAGGCGCGCCCCGGTTTTTAGCCAACAACATAGAAAGAAGGAAAGAGTCATGCAACTCAATCCCGCAGAAATTTCTGAACTGATCAAGAGCCGCATCGAAGGCTTGACAGCCAGTGCCGATGTCCGCAACCAGGGCACCGTAGTGTCTGTGACCGACGGTATCGTCCGTATCCATGGCCTATCCGACGTGATGCAGGGCGAAATGCTGGAATTTCCCGCAACCGCCGACGGCACGCCGACCTACGGCCTGGCGCTGAATCTTGAGCGCGACTCCGTCGGCTCCGTGATTCTGGGCGAGTACGAGCACATCGCCGAAGGCGACACCGTGAAGTGCACGGGCCGCATCCTGGAAGTGCCTGTGGGTCCTGAGCTGCTTGGCCGTGTGGTCAACGCACTGGGCCAGCCGATTGACGGCAAGGGCCCGATCAACGCCAAGTTGACCGACGTGATCGAAAAGGTCGCGCCCGGCGTGATCGCCCGTAAATCCGTTGACCAGCCCCTGCAGACCGGCCTGAAGTCCATCGACTCCATGGTGCCCGTCGGCCGCGGCCAGCGCGAACTGATCATCGGCGACCGTCAGACCGGCAAGACCGCTGTGGCCATCGACGCCATCATCAACCAGAAGGGCAAAGGCGTTTCCTGCGTCTACGTCGCGATCGGCCAGAAGGCTTCGTCGATCAAGAACGTGGTGCGTTCGCTGGAACAAGCCGGCGCAATGGAATACACCATCGTCGTGGCCGCTTCCGCTTCCGAATCCGCCGCCATGCAATACGTGAGCGCCTACTCTGGCTGCACCATGGGCGAATACTTCCGCGACCGCGGCGAAGACGCGCTGATCGTGTATGACGATTTGTCCAAGCAAGCCGTGGCTTACCGCCAGGTTTCGCTGCTGCTGCGCCGTCCACCAGGACGCGAAGCCTACCCCGGCGACGTGTTCTATCTGCACAGCCGTCTGCTCGAGCGCGCAGCTCGCGTGAACGAGAAGTACGTTGAAGACTTCACCAAGGGCGCCGTCAAGGGCAAGACCGGTTCACTGACCGCACTGCCGATCATTGAAACGCAAGCCGGCGACGTGTCCGCTTTCGTGCCAACCAACGTGATTTCGATCACCGACGGCCAGATCTTCCTGGAAACCAGCCTGTTCAATGCCGGTATTCGTCCCGCCATTAACGCCGGTATCTCGGTGTCCCGCGTCGGCGGTGCTGCCCAGACCAAGCTGATCAAGAATCTGTCCGGCGGTATCCGTACCGACCTGGCCCAGTACCGTGAACTGGCTGCCTTCGCGCAGTTCGCTTCCGACCTGGACGAAGCCACCCGCAAACAGCTGGACCGCGGTGCCCGCGTGACCGAGCTGCTCAAGCAGGCCCAGTACTCGCCTTTGTCCATTTCCAACATGGCCGCTACGCTGTTCGCAGTGAACAAGGGCTTCATGGACGACATCGAAGTCAAGAAGGTCCTGGCTTTCGAACACGGCTTGCACGCCTTCCTGAAGGACAAGAACGCGGCCTTGATGGCCAAGCTCGAAGCCAACAAGGCCATGGACAAGGATGCTGAGGCTGAACTGAACGCGGCTGTGGCCGAGTTCAAGAAGTCGTTTGCCTGATCTCGCCTGACGCATCGTCAAGCAAGTAATTAAGCAACCCTCAGGAACCCCTTAGGAATCCATATGGCAGCAGGCAAGGAAATACGCGGCAAGATCAAATCGGTGGAAAACACCAAGAAGATCACCAAGGCCATGGAGATGGTGGCCGCCTCCAAGATGCGCAAGGCGCAGGAGCGGATGCGCGCTGCCCGTCCTTACAGCGACAAGATCCGCAACATCACGGCCAACCTGAGTCAGGCCAACCCCGAATACACCCACGCGTTCATGGAGTCCAACGACGCCAAGGCCACCGGGTTCATCGTGGTGACGACCGACAAGGGCTTGTGCGGCGGCATGAACACCAACGTGCTGCGCGCCGTGACCTCAAAGCTCAAGGAAGTGCAGGCCGCCGGCCATGATGCGAAGGCTGTGGCCATCGGCAACAAKGGCCTCGGTTTTCTGAACCGTGTGGGCGCCAAGGTGGTGTCGCATGCGACGCAGCTGGGCGACAAGCCGCACCTGGAAAAGCTGATCGGCCCCGTCAAGGTGCTGCTCGATGCCTACAGCGAAGGCAAGATCAATTCGGTGTACCTGTGCTACACCAAGTTCATCAACACCATGCGCCAGGAACCGGTGGTCGAGCAGTTGTTGCCTTTGACGGCAGCGCACCTGCAGGCCGACAAGGACCAGCACGGCTGGGATTACATCTACGAGCCTGACGCGCAAACCGTCATCGACGACTTGCTGATCCGCTATGTGGAAGCGCTGGTCTATCAGGCGGTTGCGGAGAACATGGCGTCCGAGCAGTCTGCCCGCATGGTGGCCATGAAGGCCGCAACGGACAACGCCGGCAGCGTGATCGGCGAACTCAAGCTGGTTTACAACAAAACGCGTCAAGCGGCGATCACGAAAGAACTTTCGGAAATCGTTGCCGGTGCTGCAGCGGTCTGATCGTGGTTTAGGCCGCCACACCCGATTTAAAGATTTAAAGAAACGAAAGAGGATTCAATCATGGCTCAAGCTCAAGGCAAGATTGTTCAGTGTATTGGTGCGGTGGTTGACGTGGARTTCSCGCGCGAYCAGATGCCCAAGATCTATGACGCGYTGAAAWTSGAAGGCKCCGSGCTGACSCTSGAAGTCCAGCAGCAGCTGGGTGACGGCATCGTGCGCACCATCGCGCTGGGTACCTCCGACGGCCTGCGCCGCGGCAACATGGTTTACAACACCGGCGCCAACATCACCGTTCCCGTGGGCAAAGCCACGCTGGGCCGCATCATGGACGTGCTGGGTGCGCCGATTGACGAGCGCGGCCCGGTCGACCAGACCCTGACCGCCCCCATCCACCGCAAGGCGCCTGCTTATGACGAACTCTCGCCATCGCAGGAACTGCTGGAAACCGGCATCAAGGTGATCGACCTGGTTTGCCCGTTCGCCAAGGGCGGCAAGGTGGGCCTGTTCGGCGGCGCCGGCGTCGGCAAGACCGTGAACATGATGGAACTCATCAACAACATCGCCAAGGCGCACTCGGGTTTGTCCGTGTTTGCCGGTGTGGGTGAACGTACCCGCGAAGGCAATGACTTCTACCACGAGATGGCCGACTCCGGTGTTGTGAACCTCGAGAACCTCGGCGAATCCAAGGTGGCCATGGTCTATGGCCAGATGAACGAGCCTCCAGGAAACCGTCTGCGCGTGGCGCTGACCGGCCTGACCATCGCCGAGTCCTTCCGTGACGAAGGCCGCGACGTGCTGTTCTTCGTGGACAACATCTACCGCTACACGCTGGCCGGTACCGAAGTGTCCGCACTGCTGGGTCGTATGCCTTCCGCCGTGGGTTACCAGCCTACGCTGGCCGAAGAAATGGGCCGCCTGCAAGAGCGTATTACCTCCACCAAGGTCGGCTCCATCACTTCCATCCAGGCCGTTTACGTTCCTGCCGATGACTTGACCGACCCATCGCCTGCCACGACCTTTGCCCACCTGGATTCCACCGTGGTGCTTTCGCGTGACATCGCTTCGCTGGGTATCTACCCTGCGGTTGACCCGCTCGACTCCACCAGCCGTCAGCTCGACCCGAACGTTGTGGGAGAAGACCACTACGCCACGGCGCGCGCCGTGCAGGGCACGCTGCAGCGCTACAAGGAACTGCGCGACATCATTGCGATTCTGGGCATGGACGAACTGGCCCCTGAAGACAAGCTGGCCGTGGCCCGCGCCCGCAAGATCCAGCGTTTCCTGTCGCAGCCTTTCCACGTTGCTGAAGTGTTCACCGGCTCTCCCGGCAAGTACGTCAGCCTGGCTGAAACGATTCGCGGCTTCAAGATGATTGTGGCCGGCGAGTGCGATCACCTGCCGGAACAGGCGTTCTACATGGTCGGCACGATTGACGAAGCTTTCGAGAAGGCGAAGAAGGTCTAAGGGCTCAGGCCCTGCAACTTTTTTCCATTAAGGAGCGTTTATGTCAACCACCATTCACGTCGACGTGGTCTCCGCGGAAGAGTCCATCTTCTCCGGTGAAGCGCACTTTGTCGCCTTGCCCGGCGAGGCCGGCGAGCTGGGCATTTACCCGCGCCACACCCCGCTGATCACCCGCATCAAGCCGGGCGCGGTGCGCATCGAGAAGGCCGACGGCAGCGAAGAGTTCGTGTTCGTGGCCGGCGGCTTGCTCGAAGTGCAACCGAACTGTGTCACCGTGCTCTCTGACACCGCCATTCGCGGCAAGGACCTGGACGAAGCCAAGGCGATGGAAGCCAAGGCTGCTGCTGAAGAAGCGTTGAAAAACGCAAAAAGCGATATCGATATTGCCATGGCCCAGTCCGAGCTCGCCGTCATGGCCGCCCAGATTGCCGCTTTGCGCAAATATCGGCAGAAAAAGTAAGCTTCCACGCTTCAGAAAAAACCGGCCCTATGGCCGGTTTTTTTATGGGCGCTTCGATCTGGAGAAATTCGAATCAGTTTGGCCGTTCATGCCGTTGGCGAAGCGCTCACAGTCATTCCTGAAAATGACGAAGATGGTTGTTTTGTGCTCCCTCTGCGTAGCGGGCCAACTGGCCGGCCACCCGAGTCCTTCATGAACCCTTTGCGAATGTCTACCTCGTAGGGCGGCCGACGTCCACGTGCGTGCCGCCGGGCAAGCGGCTGATCCGCTGGACGCCGGCTATCTGCGGGTCGAGGACGGAGACCGCGGCGTCCGCTTTATCGAGAAGGGTGCAATCGGCGCGCAGTGAGCAGAAGTGGACGTTGATGGACTAACTGCCCGCCGCCATGAGTGGCTGCGGCGCGACGTTCCATTGCGCCATGCGGAAATCTGGCGTGCTTCCGCTATTCAAGCAAAAAAGGCCTCCAACCCATACGGGGTGAGCGCAAGCAGCTATCAAATAGGGAGCGGTTTCCGGACAAATGGCCTGGCCCGAGCCGGCAAAGTAACAACTGGACACGCTAAATGACAGCCATGGCCCGGGCCGCTCCCTTATCGTTGTGGTGGGTTCAAGCCAGCAACGAGGTGCGAAATGGACAGTCTTTTAGACAGCCTGATATGGGGAGAGGAAGCGTCGCTCGAGCGTCGGGCCAGGCGCGTGCGCAAGGCCTGGCTGACGCGGGTTGTGCTCGCGGCAGTCGCCCTCTTTGTGTTGGTCGTGGTTCTGGCGCCCTGACGCGGCGTTATCGGCGCCAGGCCCGCGGTACCTGCGAACCGGCTATTGCAGCCAGGGCGCGTCGGGCAGTTCGTTGGGATTGTTGGGTGCGTCGCCCTGCATACCATCGATGGCAAAGTGCGCCATCAGCAGCGCTGAGGTTTCTTCCAGTGCCTGTGTCAATCCGTCCTCGTACCGGTTCTCCCTGAACGCCTGGGCCATGCGCGACACCGTGGCCTGCCACTGTGCTTGATTCACATGGCGCGCCACGCCGCGGTCCGCCACGATTTCAATGGCGTGCTCGGCCAGCAGCAAATAAATCAGCACACCGTTGTTGTGTTCGGTGTCCCATACCCGCAGCTTCCCGAACATCGTGACCGCGCGCTGGCGCGTGAGCTGGCCGATGGACTGGTGTTTGCCCAGCCGCCACAGGTAGCTCATGGGCAACGAGGCCTCCACGCATATCCGTATTTCGCCGCTGTGCCGCCGCTCGCTGGCCGTCACCCGGCTGGCCAGCCGGTTGAGCATGTCGGGTGCAATTGCGCGCTGGGCGTCGGAGGCATCCAGCCAGAGGTGCTTGAGGATGGTCTTGGGTTTATTGAGCATGTGCCTACCAGTCGCCTGATGCGCCGCCGCCGCCGAAATCACCGCCACCGCCACTGCTGAATCCGCCGCCACTGCTGCTGCCTCCGCCCCAGCTTCCTCCGCTGCTCCCGCCGCCAAAGCCGCCAGTGGTCCAGCCGCCCGAAGAGCGGCTGCCGCTGCCCAGGACGCCGAGGCTGGCCACCAGCGCAAACACCATACCCGCCACAGCCGCCAGGCCGGCCACAATCAGGCTGCTGGTGAACACCCAGGCCAGCACGCCGACGGCGCCGCCGGTGGCGATGGAGCCCAGCTTGCGCCCCAAGACGCCGGCGGCCAGGCGCCCGCCTATCGGCACGGCAAAGAACAGGAACACCGCGAGGTCGGTCCACTCGAAGCCGCTGTCAGCCATGTCCGAAGCACTTTTTTGCTCAGGCACTGGGAGGTTTTCGCCGCTGATCAGCGCCATGATCTGGTCAGCCGCGGCATTCAGCCCGCCGGCAAAGTCGCCCTGTTTCAAGCGCGGGGTGATGGCGGTGTCGATCACCTGGCGCGCCGCGAGGTCCGGAATGGCGCCTTCCAGCGCCTTGGTGGTTTCGATACGGACCTTACGATCGTTCTTGGCCACGACCAGCAGCAGCCCGTCGCCCACGCTTTTGCGTCCAATTTTCCAGGCATCGCCCACACGCTGGGCATAAGCGGCGATGTCTTCGGGCTGGGTGCTGAGCACGACGAGCACCACCACCTGTGCGCCGCGGCTTTGTTGAAACGCAACCAGTTTGGCCTCCAGGGCGGCGCGTTGCGTGGCATCCAGCGTACCAGTGCTGTCCATGACATGCGCCGTGAGGGCCGGCACCGGCTGGACGCCTTGCGCCCAGGCCACAAGGGGCAGCCACACGGCCAGCAACAATCCCGCCATCCAGCGGAGGAGGCTACGGCCCAATATCCAACCCGCTAGTTGCTGCACAGCAAGTCCTGTAGAAACTTATTTCTTCGTGAAGTCCACCACAGGCGGTGCGGAAATCTGTGCCTCATTGGCCACGGTGAAGTTCGGCTTGACGTTGTAGCTGAAGACCATGGCCGTCAGGTTGCTTGGGAAACTGCGTGTCAGCACGTTGTATTCCTGGACCGCCTGGATGTAGCGATTGCGTGCTACCGTGATGCGGTTTTCGGTGCCTTCCAGCTGCACGCGCAGGTCACGAAAACCCTGGTTGGCCTTGAGGTCGGGGTAGCGTTCACTGACCACCATCAGGCGGCTCAGCGCACTGCCCAATTCGCCTTGCGCTGCCTGGAATTTTTTGAAGGCTGCCGGATCGTTCAGGGTTTCCGGCGTCACCTGGATGGAGGTGGCCTTGGCGCGTGCTTCAATCACCTTGGTCAGGGTGTCCTGTTCAAAAGCGGCTTCGCCCTTGACCGTGGCCACAATGTTGGGCACCAGGTCGGCACGGCGCTGGTACTGGTTCAGCACTTCAGACCAGGCCGATTTGGTTTGCTCGTCGAGGCGCTGAAAGTCGTTGTAGCCGCAACCCGTGAGGAGCAGGCCCAGCATGCTGACAAGGAACAGGTTTAAAAAGCGGGATTTCATGGCGATGTCTTTCGAAAATGCAAGCCGCAACACTAACATAGTCGAATGTCGATGACGCCTCATTCCCCCGGGTCCGTGCAGGCATTCCAAGCTCTGCAGGCCAACCTGCGCCCCTTGGCGGCGGCAGCCGCGAAACCACGTCTGATGATTGCGGGCGCGACCGGCGTGCTGGGCAATGAAGTGTTGCGCCGCCTTGTGGGCAGCGGACGTTATGCGCACACCGAGGTGCTGGCTACTGAAACCATGACCACCGGTATGGCCGGCGTGGGGATTGTGCTGGCAGGTGATGCTTCAGCAATCGAGGCATGGCCCGCGCGGCCTCAGCTTGTTCATACCGGCCTGGTCATGTTTGAGCCGCCACGGCTTTTTTATGGGCGTGAGCGCACACTGTGGACGCCCGTGCCGGGACAACTGCCGGTGCTGGCCCGCTGGTTGAAACGCTGTGGCGCACAGACACTGGTTGTGGTGGTGCCCCACGCTTCGGGGCGTTTACCCGATGCCCTCAAGCGCGGACTGGCCGACCTCGATGAGCAAGCCGTGGCTTCACTGGGCTTTGAACGCGTGTTGTTGGTGCGCTCGGCGCGCAAGACCGAAGGTATTGCGGGCGCCAATTTTTTCGAGAAGACGGCGTCGTGGATGCTGTCGACCCTCAAGTTCATGATTCCCGCAGCCGAGCAGCCGGTGCGTCCTGCCAAGCTGGCAGAGTTTATCGACGCAGCGCTGCAGGTTTTGCCGCCGGGTACCCATGTGGCCGCGCCTGAGGTGCTTTGGCAGGCTAACCAGAGCGGCGGAAACGGCCGGCGTATCGGGCCGCAAGACAACAGCATGCAAGGTGTCGTACGCTCGTGGCTTGCTGCAAGGCTCAATCCCGAGCAGAATTCACCACCCAACGCCAAGCCGGACTGACGCCTTCCCATGCCCAAACCCAAAGTCCCGCCCGCCAGCAGCGGCAACGCCGATGACATCGAGGCGGCTTTTTATGACGCGCTGCAAAGCGGCGACATCGAAAAGCTCATGGCCTGCTGGGGCGATGACGACGACATCGTCTGTGTGCACCCGGGTGGCGCCCGGCTGGTGGGCCCGGCGGCCATACGCGCCACTTTTGACGCCATGTTTGCCAATGGCACCATCAATGCCCAGGCCATCAAGGTGCGAAAGGTCGAGACCATGAGCGCCTGCGTGCACAGCGTGCTGGAACGCATCGAGGTGCTGACCGATGAAGGGCCACGGCATGCCTACGTGATTGCCACCAATGTGTATCACAAGGGTGCGCAAGGCTGGCGCATGGTGGCACACCATGCCAGTCCCGGCACGCCGCGAGAAATGCAGGAAGTGTCGGAAACACCGACCGTCCTGCACTGAAAGGCCTGCGGTGAAATACGCAGCACCCTGGTGGCTGCCGGGCGGCAATTTGCAGACCATCTGGGCTGCGCTGCGGTCACGCCGCTACCTGGGCCCGCCGCCCGTGTTTCGCCGCGAGCGCTGGGATACCCCCGATAGCGACTTTGTCGACGTTGACTGGATGCTCGATGGAAACGAGCCTTCGTCGGGGTTTCCGGCAGCTTCCCCGACGGGCAACGAATCCATCGAGATGAGACGCAAGGAATCGCGCAAGGAAGTGCCACTCCTGGTGGTGTTTCATGGGCTTGAGGGGTCATCTGCCAGCCACTACGCCGAAGCGCTTGCCGATGTGGCTCGCGAGCGCGGCTGGGGCTGCGCCATTCCACACTTCCGGGGGTGTTCCRGTGAATTGAACCTAGCGCCGCGGGCTTATCACTCAGGAGATTTTGCAGAGATAGACTGGATACTGCGGCGCTTTGCGCAGGCCCATTCCGGGCCGGTCGTTGCCGTAGGCATTTCATTGGGTGGCAATGCGTTGATGCGCTGGGCCGGCGAGCTTGGCGCGGAGGCCCGCCAGGTGGTTAGCGGTATTGCGTCCGTCTGTTCGCCGCTGGACCTGACGGCCAGCGGCTGGGCCATAGGTCGGGGATTCAACCGGCAGGTCTACACCCGCATGTTCCTGAGAACCATGGTGCCGAAGGCGCTGAAAAAACTGGAGCAGCACCCAGGTCTTTTTGACCGCGACCGATTGCTGGCCGCGCGCGACTTGTACGCTTTCGACAATGTATTCACCGCGCCTGTCCACGGGTTCAAGGATGCGGATGACTA
Organism: Polaromonas sp. P3_C2; assembly: GCF_056402675.1. Lineage (NCBI taxonomy): Bacteria > Pseudomonadati > Pseudomonadota > Betaproteobacteria > Burkholderiales > Comamonadaceae > Polaromonas > Polaromonas sp. P3_C2. The sequence continues at coordinate 21,326 of NZ_JBFUGX010000002.1, forward strand.
CTGGCTGCGTGCCTCTGCCAAGCCGCATTTGCGCAGCATTGCCGTGCCGGCGCTGGCCCTGAACGCGCTGAACGATCCCTTTGTGCCGGCCGGCAGCCTGCCGCAAACCGCAGACGCCGGCAGCCATGTCACGCTTTGGCAGCCGGCACAGGGCGGCCATGTCGGGTTTCCTTCGCCGCCATTTCCTGGTCATGTGCGTGCCATGCCGGAAGCGGTCACCGGTTTCCTGGCTGCGCATCTTTGATGCTTACCCATAACCCTGCCCACATCGCACCTGCCGTGTGCAGCGCAAAATAGCGGCATGGATGACATCGTCAGGCAGGCCATTGCGAAATGGCCCAATGTTCCCGACTGCTACGGCTGGCTGGGGCTGGACGCACGCGGCAATTGGTACATGCGTGATGAGAGGGCCCAGGCCGCGGGACCTTTTGGTGGCGCGCCTGGCCTGGATGCCGCGCGCCATGCGGCCAGCAAGGGCTCGCTGCTCAAGCACGACAAGCTGATCGATTTCATTCAGCGGAATTATGAAAGCGACGCTGCTGGCCAGTGGTTCTTCCAGAATGGGCCACAGCGCGTGTATGTGGAGCTCGAAGTGACGCCGCTGGTCTGGCGTGTCGCCCCGGCACCTATGTTTGAGGTCACAGCCCATTCCGGCCAAACGGCGCGGCCGCAGCGCTGCATCGTGGACGAATCCGGCAGGGTCTACCTGGAAACCGACCTGGGTTTTGGCCTCGTTCATACCCAGGACATGACGCATGCGGCTGACGCGATAGAGCAGGGCCTGTGGGTGCCCGAGGAAGTCCTGGCCAGCGATTTGTCGCGCCGGTTCGGCTATGTGCGAAGCCCTCAGCTGCTACAAAAAAAGTAGCTGTTTGCGCTGGCTCTGCTTGGGTTGCAGCCCATTTCCTTTTGAATTTACATCAAATTTCCATTAAAAAAGCCGGTCATTGACCGGCTTTTTTTGGGGTGCACGACAGCGTTTACTTGGACGTATTGACCATGTACTGCACCACGGCCTTGATTTCACCATCGGAGGCGGCCGAGCCGCCCTTGGGAGGCATGGCGCCCTTACCTTTGATGGCGCTGGCTGTCAGTGCCTCGACACCTGCGGAAATCCGGGGAGCCCATGCAGCCTTGTCGCCCAGCTTGGGTGCATTGGCAACGCCGGCCACGTGGCAGGCTGCGCAGACCTGGCCATACAGCGCAGGTGCGGCACCACCGGCTGCAGCCGGCGTTGCACCGGCGGCTGGCGCTGCCGTCTTGTTGGCTGCAGCGAGTGCGGCGACCACATCTGCGGACGGTGCGGCGGCTGCGGCTGCAGGTGCCGTAGCGGCAGCAGCTGCCGGGGCGGCTGGCTCCGCAAACTTGCCGCCTGCGGCAGCCGTCATGTAAACCACTGCACGGCCAATTTCGACGTCTTCAAAATCACCGCCGCCCTGGGCTCCCATGGCGCCTTTGCCCTTCAGGGCGGAATGCCAGAGCGCGTCAAAACCGGTCTTGATACGGGCTGCCCAGGCACCCGTATCGCCAAACTTCGGCGCACCGGCTGCACCCGTGCCATGGCAAGTCACGCACTGCGCCTTGTAGACCTCTTCGCCGGACTTCAGCGGACGGTTGGCATCACGGATTTCAACCGCGCCGATCTTCTGGATGCGCTGCGCAACCGCCTTGGCGCCTTCGTCCGCACCCGCAGCTGGCTTGTTGGCCGAAGCGACGTAATACACCAGGCCGATGATGGCGAAAACAGGAACGACAAAAGAGAAAAAAACCGCAGCCAGCAGTTGCTGGGGGGTCTTGATGGGGCCAGTATGGGCTTCTTCGTGGGCCGTGGTGTGGTCGTTTGCGCTCATGGCGTCCTCAAAAAACTAAGAATCGGGGGGCTATCGCGTGGTGATATGGCGCTCTTGGGCAGCGCTTGCTCAGCAACCTCACATTATAACTGGGGGCTTGCAGAGGCCGGGGAGCGTCACGGCCGGCTGGTAGAATCGGAGACGTTGCGCGGCGTGAATCGCCCGCGCAGTGCAAATTGCCCTGATTTTGCGCCCCTCGGCCGCGAATCCGGCGCAGACCGTTTCCAGCGTTGCGGCTGTAGCTCAGTGGATAGAGTATTGGCCTCCGAAGCCAAGGGTCGTGGGTTCGATCCCCGCCAGCCGCACCAATCATGGTTTTTCTTGTTTGCCGTTGTCGCGCAGGCACGCCGCAGCGTTTCAAAGCCCAACTGCACTGAAATTCGTCACGGTGAAGCGACTGGCGGGTTCTATTATTCTAGGCAGCCAAAGCAAGTGATGCGATCAATTCCCTGAGCCATTGCTGCACCTGATGTGCATCGTTCCGTCGGTGCCAGATGAGGTCGAAGACGACTTCTGGCAACGCAACAGGCGGCGGAAACAAGACCAGCTTGCGCAGAGCCGGGGATTTGAGGGCCACGCGCTTCATCACCGTGGCCGTGGTATCTGTCTGGGCCACCACCGCGGGCGCGGCAAACATCTGCGGAAGCGTCAGTGCGAGGGTGCGGCGCTTCCCCAGCCCGGCCAGCGCCTCGTCAACCAGGCCATGGCGATCACCCTCAGGTGACACGAGCACATGAGGCAGCGCAAGAAATGCCTTCAGACCCATGCTTCGCTTCGCTGCCGGGTTGTCCCGGCGAACGATGGTCACGAACTCGTCTCTCAGAACAGGCCGTGTCAATATCCGTCTCTCTGCATGGGTCGGCGGGACGCCAACTGCCGCATCAATCGTTCCTGCGTCCAGCATGTCGACCGCACTATCCCGATTGTTAATCGCGTGCACGCTCAGCGATATTCCCGGCGCCGCGCGCGCCAGCTCCCTGACAAGTGCGGGCAGCAATACGAAAGCCGGATAGTCGGACAGTCCAAGGTTGAACACCAGAGATGCCTGCTCGGGCTCGAAGTCCGGCTCCTGCACGAGAGCTGTCTTGATTTGCCGCAGTGCTTGCGACACGGGTCCCACGATTTCCCTGGCACGCGCTGTCGGCAGAAGTCCTTCTGCGCTGCGCAGGAACAGCGGGTCGCCAAACAACGTTCGCAGACGTGACAGCGCGGCACTCATGGCAGGTTGGCTCACGCCTACCCGCGCGGCTGCGCGGGTCACATTGCACTCGTCCATCAGCGCGTCAAACGCCACGAGCAGATTCRGATCAATGCCATGAAAATCCATGAATCAAATATAACTGTATATAAGTCATTTGTTGGACAGATTTTTATCGGTCTACCAGAATCGGCCTTCTTCCACTTCAACCACCGAAAGCCGGACAAATGAACGACACCACACAGATGATGGCTGAGCGCCGCGCCACCGAAACCTTGTATCGCGCATTCAACGACAAGAACCCGGACCTGCTGGACAGCGCTGTGACTGCCGACTGGGATGACATTCCGCTGGCGCCCGGGCAAGGCCCGGGACCCGAGGGTTTGAAACCGATCATCCGCAGCTTCATCGAAGCCCTGCCGGACGTCCATATTGCCATTCACGACTTGATTCAGGTACCCGGGCGTATCGGTGTACGGGCTGAGATAACGGGTACCCATCTGGGGCCACTCTTCGGCATTGCGGCAACCGGAAAAAAGGTCAGCATCCGCATCCACGAGTTCCACGAATTCCATGAGACGCGTATCCAGCGAACCTGGCACCTGGAAGACTGGTTTGGCGTTTTCCTGCAACTTGGAAGCTTCCCTCCACTCGGCGATTAACTGGGAAAGAATTTGATGAAAGCACTTCGCATCCATGCATTCGGCGGCGCCAGCCAGGCGGATATTGAACATGCCGCCCTGGGCACACCGGGTGGCGGTCAGGCCCTGGTCCGCGTCGAGGCGGCGAGCGTGAACCCGCTGGATCTGAAAATCCTTGGCGGGTCCATGCAGCCTGTCTTTCCTGTCACTTTGCCCTATACGTTAGGCACTGACCTTGCCGGTGTGATTGAAGCCGTGGGTCCAGAGGTTGACCGGTTCAAGCCCGGTGACCGCGTCGTGGGGAGGCTCGCGCCGACGGCGGGGGGTGCCTTCGCGCAGTCTGCCCTGCTGTCCGCAAGCGCGTTGTGCCTGGTTCCCGCTGAGATGAGCTACGAGCAGGCCGCAGCGTTGCCGACGGCAGCTGGTACGGCCTGGCTGGCACTGTTTGGGGCTGGAAAGTTAAGGGCGGGGCAGCGCGTGCTGGTTCACGCGGCAGCCGGTGGCGTGGGCAGCTTCGCCGTCCAGTTCGCAAGGCAGGCAGGTGCGCACGTCTTAGCCACGGCTTCTGCAAAGAACCACACACTGGTCAAAGAATTGGGTGCGGACGAAATTATCGATTACCGCCGTGATGACTTTGCAGAGCGTTGGCGAGACCTGGACCTGGTCATCGACACGATTGGTGGGGAGACTCTCGAGCGGTCGTGGCGAGTGACAAGGCCGGGCGGGACGGTGGTGTCGATCGTCGATCACACGATACAGCCGCGTGGAGATATCCACGGCGTCTTCGCATTCTTCAGCGGCGATGCTGCGGCATTGGCGCTGATTCTCAAGCGCTTCGACGACAAACGGCTCCAGGTGATCCTCGACACAATCCATCCGCTGGATGACGCCCGCGCGGCGCTTGAGCAGGTGGCCGGCGGTCATGCGCGCGGCAAGGTCATCATCCGCACGTCGCGCTGATCCGCGAGGCAATGGCGCCTTGGGACCTTCCATCAAAAACGCACGCTCAGCGGCTATCCCCTTAGAGCGCACGGGGTTAGCGCCAGACCGCATTCCAGCATTGGAGTCGAGGCACGTCCACACCGAATTTGCGTGGAACCGATGCCTACCCGGTATCAATCCAGTGGCTAACGTCCATCGCGTGTCACGCTGATCCTCGCTGCTGGATTCTTGCTCATAAGATACTTTTAAAGTATTCACGTACCAGAATCAAGATATTTTACAGGTAGCGGTTGTCTTCCTAGAATCGCCAACAACACCGTGAGTTGCAAGTTATTACAACTGATCTTTCCCGGTGGATCTCCTAAAAAAGGCCGTGAAGGGAAACGCTGGATTTGTGATCCATTTGTAGTGCGTAAGTCGGGAGCACCCGGCATTCGAGCACGACGCGTCAAGCCTTTTCGGTGTCTGCATTTTTGACAAAGCGAGATACAGGTATGACACGCACTAGAAACAAGTGGTTACAACTGGTGGTGGCAATGGGCCTGGCTTTCTTTGGCGCGCGTCTTTTCGCCGCAGCTGACAAAGCCGCCGGCGAACCGCCCAGGGAGCAGGTAATTGACCTGGAAGCCGCGGGCACCGCATATCCCTTTGCGGTCTATTCCAACATTGACTTGCGCCAGCCGGACGCCGGGATTAAGCGTGCGGTCATTTTTGTACATGGCGTGCAGCGCGATGCCGACCGTTATTTTGGCGTGGGCCTGGGCTTGCTGGAAGCCGCGCGGCTGGACGCATCAAGCACGTTGCTGCTGGTACCCCACTTCCTGACGGCATCAGACACTTCGCCTGACGGCAATATCCCGCTTTGGCGCGGTGGCAACTGGATGCAGTGCCAGCCCTCCCGGGGCAAGGAGGCCATCAATTCCTGCGGCGTGCTGGACGATATCGCCCGCTATCTGAGCGCGGGCAAGCGTTTTCCCGTACTCAAGGAAATCGTTTTCATCRGCCACTCAGCCGGTGGACAGCTAATGCAGCGCTATGCCGTGCTCAACAACAGCGAGGAGGAGTTGCGCAAGTCGGGCGTCCGCGTGCGGTATGTAGTCTCCAGCCCGTCTTCCTATTTGTACCTGGATGACAACCGGCCGGAGGGTGGGAGCTTCAAGCCTGTGAACAGCATCCTTTGCCCCGGTTACAACAACTTCCGCTACGGCTTGGGCAACATGGTTCCCTATGGGCAGGGCCTGGACGGCGAACAGTTGTTCAAGCGCTATGCAGCGCGTGAAGTCCTCTACCTGGTGGGCGCGCAGGACAACGACCCAGCCTACGAGTCACTCGACAAATCCTGCGGGGCCGCCATGCAGGGCACAGACCGGCTTAATCGGCACAGGAATTACATGCGCTACGAACAGTTTTTAGCCCAGAAATGGCAGACACCCGTGACGCGTGCGGTCATGGTGGTGCCAGACGCGGGGCACGAAGCGGCCGAAATTTTTGAGTCCCGCGATGTTGCTGCAAAAATTTTCCATGCCGCCGGCAACTAGCGAACAGCCGGGACAAACAGGGACAAGCCGAACGAGCACAACAAGAAAAAAAAGAAGAAGCACAGAGACGCGCGGACACAACACCAAGACAGAAGACGAAAACCATGATGGAACCCTCACGCCTTGCCGCACCACGGCGAAAAATCCTCGCATCGCGGATCTGCGCAATGCTGGCCGCCGCCCCTTTTGCCGTCCATGCGCAGACGCCGCCCAGCGCCGGTACTCTTTTCGACGCGAACCGGCAACAGCTCTCGCCGACGGAAAATGCCGGCCCGCCGGCGGCGGTGCAGCGTCCTGCGCGCATCGAAAAAGAGGTGGAAGGCAGTGATGAGGGCCAGAGCCCCACCGCCGGCGGAACGGGCATCCAGGTCACGGGTTTTGTACTGAGCGGCAACCGGTCTCTGCCGGCATCCGAGCTGCAAGCCCAACTGCAGGAGTTTGTCGGCCGCGAGCTGGACTTCGCCGGGCTGGGCAAAGCCGCCGCCAAAATCACGGCCTACTATCGCACCCGGGGCTATCTGGTAGCGCGCGCCTACCTCCCCGCACAGGAAATACAAGGCGGTGTGGTTGCCCTCGGCATCCGTGAAGGCGTCATCGGCCGGGTGGTGGCCGAGCCCGATGCCAACGTGCGCCTGGACCCGGAACTGATAGGCCGACATCTCGCGGGACTACAGACGGGCGAGGTGATCCAGGAAAGCGACCTCGAAAACACGCTGCTGCGGCTCTCTGACATCGCCGGTGTGACGGTCAAGGCGGTGTTGCGGCCTTCGGCAGAACCGGGCGCCACCGACGTCATCGTCAAGGTCAGCGAGATGGGGGCGATCACCTCGCGCGTGAGCATCGACAACGGTGGCAGCTATTACACCGGTGCCAATCGCCTGTCCGCCAACCTGAGCCTCAACGACGCACTGGGCATGGGCGAAAGCTTCAGCCTGAATACGCAGCAAACTTTTGAAGGCCTGCGTATTGCAGGCGTTGGTTATGTGCAGCCCCTCGGCACGACAGGGCTGTCAGTAGGCGCGAATTTTGCGGGCCTGCAATACAACATCGGCAAAAACCTCAAGGAAGTAGAGGCCAGAGGTGAAGCCCGCGTGAGCACGCTGTTTCTCAACGCGGCGTTGCTGCGCAGCCGGCGCGCCAACATGAATCTGTCGCTGGCGACGGAATACCGACATTTCCAGGACACTACTGGCGGCACGACCGTTGAAAAGTCTGCCAACCTGATGAGTGCGGGCCTGTCTGGCGACTGGCGTGACGACTGGACAGGCGCGTCGGCGAACAACAGCTGGAACGCGCGTTTGGGTATGGGTCACCTGAAAAAAGAAACGCCCAACGACGCAGCACTGGACCGTTTCACGGCCAATGCGGCAGGCGACTACAAAAAGCTCAACCTGTCGTTCAGCCGCCTGCAGCAGCTTGGCGGCGGCTACTCCCTGCTGGGCTCGGTCACCGCGCAGTACRCCGACAAGAACCTGGACGCGTCAGAGAAAATGAGCCTGGGCGGCTCCGGCGGCGTGCGCGCTTACCCTGCCGGCGAAGCCGCGGGCGACCAGGGCATGCTGGCGCGTCTGGAACTGCGCAAGACCCTGGGTGTTGTCGGCAACTCCGTCGTGGAAGGTGCGCTGTTCGCCGATGCAGGGCGCGTGACCATCAACAAGAAGCCGTGGGACAACAGCGAAAACCGCGCGAGCCGCTACGGCTATGGCGTGGGCCTGAACGTCTACAACAAGGACCTGGTGTTCAATGCCAGCATCGCGGTGTCGCCCGGCGTCAATCCGGTCAGCGAACCAAAAAGCGCGCGTCGCCTGTGGCTATCGGTATCGGGTTCACCCCAGGCCTTCACGGGCCTGGCCTCCAGCAGCGGCAGCCGGGGTGAGGATTTCGAGGAGGCGGAAGACGGCATGCGGCTGTACGGATCACTGGGCATCATCCCCGAATACGTGAGCCGCTCAGGCGCGACCCCTGCGGCGCCCGCCGACCAGAGCAAGCTGGCCACGCCCAATGGGCGCAACATGTCGGGCTTCTGGCGTGCGCGCGACAATGTGTCGTATGTGGGCGCGCGTGGCGGCATTCCAATCCATGAGCAGTGGAAGCTGCTGTGGCAGTTGGAGCTGGGCCTGTCACTGAGCGCGGGCGCGGCCGGAGACGACGCGACCCCGAACTGGACACACAGGCAAGAGCTGCGTAATACCGGCGTGGCTGTCGCCCATCCAGATGCTGGCACCGCGATGTACGGCAACTGGGACATGCCGCTCAAGGAAAGCACCTCTTCCTTCGACCCCTTCGGCGCGACCACCAGTGCGGCGCACTACAACATCATCGGGTCACCGGGCTTCGCCACCAGCATCACTAAAAACTCCGGCCCGGTGGGCACGGCGGCGGTGGAAAACAACGACGACGCCGCTTTCAACCGCCGCCAGGCCGGCGTGTTCGGCTACTGGACGCCCAAGATGGGCGGCTTCCAGCTCAAGCTGGCTTATTCGAACAACGGCATGAAGGCCGCGCCGGACGTTGATACAGGCTACCTCTACGGCGGCAGCCTGTCGTATGAGAACGGCGGATTTTCTGCTGTGGTTGCGGCTGAGCAGCATGTGAATTATTTCGGCATAGCCAGCCTGGGCCGCAACGCGCGCGGGGTAGGTACCAATACCCACGTCACGCAGGGCACTTCGTCCAATGACTACAGCGTGCGCTACGGCGTAGCCTACGATTTTGGCGATACCAAGGTTTCGCTGATCGCCGACGAACTGAGCTATGCCGAGTCCGGTGTCATCAACACCAGCGTCACTTCAAGCGACCTCGCCAGCTACCGCCGCCGCGCCTACATGGTCGGCGTCTCACACAAGATAGGTGCCTGGCAGTTGCGCGCCAGCCATGCCAAAGCCTTCGCAGGCGACTGCACCATGATTTCCGGCAATGGCGTGAACTGTTCGACGGAAGGTATGGGTGCGACCTCCCAGGCCATCGGTTTCTCCTATGCCTGGAGCAAGCAGCTCAGGATTTTCGGGCAGTACGTGCTGCTGCGCAACCAACCGCTGGCCAATTACAACTACGCCGTTGCCGGCGTGTTCGGCAGCGCAGGCGCAGGCACCACGATCCGCGCGATCGGTTTCGGTATCAACTACACGTTCTGAGGGGCTCGCATGACATACCACTCTTCCCCGGTTTTCCCACGTAAAAGCCGCCCGACGCTGACACCGCTGAGTGCAGCCATCCTGTCAGCGCTTTGCGCCATATACCCGGTACGGGGATATGCGCTGGACGCCAGCGCCTTACCTACCAATGGTCAGGTCACAGCTGGCAGCGGCAGCATCAGCCAGAGCGGCAACGTCATGAACGTGGTACAGGGCAGCGACCGGATGGTTGCTACCTGGAACACTTTTAACATCGGTAGCGCGGCCAAAGTCAATTTCGCGCAGCCCTCGGCCTCGTCGGTGGCCCTCAACCGTGTCACATCCAGCGATGCCTCGCAGATCATGGGCCAGCTCAATGCCAACGGGCAGGTCTACCTGATCAATCCCTCGGGCATCCTGTTCGGTCAGGGTTCAGCTGTCAATGTCGGCGGCCTGGTGGCCAGCTCGCTGAACATCTCGGACGGCAACTTCATGGCCGGCAACAACCGCTTTGAAGCCGGCAGCGCGGGCGGCGCCGTGATCAATGAGGGCAACATCGTGGCGGCCGACGGCGGGTACG
>NZ_JBFUGX010000003.1:0-22318 GCF_056402675.1 Polaromonas sp. P3_C2
GTCCAGCGTGACGCGCACGATCACCGACGACACGCACAGCGGCATGATGTGGCCGAGCACGATGCGCCAGGGCGATGCGCCCAGCAGCCGCACGGCGGCGATGTAGTCGGTCTGGCGTATCGTCAGCGTTTCGGCCCGCGCCATGCGCGCATAGGGCGGCCAGGAGGTGATGGCGATCGCGATCACCGCGTTCTGGATGCCGGGGCCCAGCGCCGCGACAAACGCCAATGCCAGAATGAGACGCGGAAACGCCAGAAAAATATCGGTGATGCGCATCAGCACCGCATCGACCCAGCCGCCGGCATAACCCGCCACGGTGCCCACGATGAGGCCCAGCGGGGCTGCCAGCACCGCCACCAGAATCACCACCATCAGCGTGATGCGCGAGCCGATGATGATGCGCGAGAGGATGTCCCGCCCCTGGTCATCGGTGCCGAACCAGTGCGCCCACGAAGGCGGCAGCAGGCGTGTGGTGCGCAGGTCGCCGGTGTAGGCCGAATACRGCGCGAGCAGGTCGGCAAAAATCGCCACGAGGACCAGGCCCAGCACGATGAAGAGGCCCAGCATCGCCAGCCGGTTGCGCGAAAAATCGTGGCAGCCGTGGTACATGCGGCCCATGAAGGCCTGGCGGCGCGAGGCAGGGCGGTCGGTGCTCAGCCAGTCGCGCAGGGATGCAACCTTTGAAGTCATCGGATACGCGTCCTTGGGTCGAGCAGCTTGTACAAGACGTCTGACAATAAATTCAAGCCGACAAAGATCGAGCCCACCACAATCGTGCCGCCCAGCACCGCATTCATGTCGGCGTTCTGCAGCGAGTTGGTGATGTAGAGACCGAGGCCTGGCCAGGCAAAGACGGTTTCCGTCAGCACCGAGCCCTCGAGCAGGCCCGCATACGACAGCGCGATCACCGTGACCAGCGGCACCATGGCGTTGCGCAGCGCATGGCGCCAGATGATGCGCGACTCCGACAGACCCTTGGCGCGCGCGGCGACCACGTATTCCTGCGCGAGTTCATTGAGCATGAAGGAACGCGTCATGCGGCTGATGTAGGCCAACGCGAAATAGCCGAGCAGCGAAGCCGGCAGGATGAGGTGCGAAAACACATTGCGAAAAGCCTCCCACTCGCCGGTCATGGCTGTGTCGAGCAGCAAAAGCCCGGTGATGGGCTTGAGTGTGTACTCATAACTCACGTCGATCCGGCCCGGCCCGGAGACCCAGCCCAGCCGCGCATAAAACACCACCAGCGCCATCAGCCCCAGCCAGAAGATGGGCACCGAATAGCCCACCAGGCCGATCACGCGCACCACCTGGTCCACCAGCTTGCCGCGCCGCACTGCGGCCCAGACGCCCAGCGGCACGCCCAGGCCCGCGCCTATCAGGATGCCCAGGCTCGCCAGCTCCAGCGTGGCCGGAAAGGCGCGCTTGATGTCCGTCATCACCGGGTTGGCTGTCAGCACCGAGACGCCGAAGTCGCCCTTGAGCACCTTGCCGATGTAGATGTAGAACTGCTCATACAGCGGCTTGTCCAGCCCCAGCTCCTGGCGCACCCGCTCGATCACATGCGCCGGTGCGCGATCGCCCACGATGGCCAGCACCGGGTCAATGGGGATCACGCGGCCGATGAAAAACGTGACCGCGAGCAGGCCCAGGTAGGTGAGCAAAATCACCACCAGGAAGTTGACTAAGCTCCTGGCGTGCGGCGTGAAGCGTTGGCCCGCCGTGCGCGTGGTCACCGCACTGAGCGGCGCCACGCCGGCGGCTGTGGGGTCGGGAATGGCCAAAGTCGGTGGCTTATCAGCGCTTGGAGGCGTTGAACATGTAGTTGCTGTCGAAGGTGGGGCCCAGCTTCAGGCCGTCCACGTTGCTCCGGAAAGCCGCCACCTCAGTTTGCTGGTACAGCATGATGAAGGGGCTGGTCTTGCGGAACTCGGCCTGCAGGTCCTCATACATCTTCTTGCGCTTGCCGGCATCGCGCTCCAGCACCGCCGCGTCCGACTGCTTGGTCAGCTCGGGAATCGCCCAGGCATTGCGCCAGGCCAGCGGCTTGGCCTTGGCATCGTCGGCGTTGTCGGGGTTGCGCGTGAAGGTGTCGGCGTTCGAATGCGGGTCCCAGTAGTCGGCGCCCCACTGGCCGATGTACATGTCGTGGGTGCGGGCGCGGTACTTGGTCAASGTCTGCTTGCCGTCGCCGGGAATGATCTCGATGTCGATGCCGGCCTGCTTGGCKGTYTGCTGGAAGGCCTCGGTGATGCCYTGCACCGGCTGGATGGTGCGCATGTCKATGGTSACCTTGAAGCCGTTGGCAAGGCCCGCTTTGGCCAGCAGCGCCTTGGCCTTGGCCACGTCGAGCTTGTAGGGCTTGACGGTGCTGGCGCCCAGCAAACCCTGCGGCAGAAAGTTCTGATTGATCACGCCGATGTTCTTGACCAGTGTGTCGCCGATGGCGTCGTAGTCGACCAGGTATTTCAGGGCCTCGCGCACTTCGGGCTTGGCCAGGTTGGCGTTCTTCTGGTTCAGGCTGATGTAGTAGACCGTGCCCTTGGGCGTGGAAGTCATCTTCACATCTTTGTTGGTCGAGAGCGCGGCGATGTCCTGCGGGCTCAGGTTGCGGGCGATGTCGATGTCGCCTTTTTCCAGCAGCAGGCGCTGCGTGGCCGATTCCTTGACGTGGCGGTAGATCACGCGGGCCAGCTTGGGCTTGGCGCCATAGTAGTTGTCGTTGCGTTCCAGCGCCACGATTTCATTGGCTCGCCATTCGCGCAGCTTGAGCGGGCCGGAGCCGGCGTAATTGGTTTTCAGCCAGGCATAACCCCAGTCGCCGTTGACCTCTTTCGACTGCACCAGCTTCATGTCGACAATGCCGGCCACGTTGGCCGTCAGGCAGTTGAAGACAAAGGTGGGCGCATAGGCCTTGTCGGTTTCCAGGGTCACCACGGTCGGGCTGGTGGCCTTGATCTTGTCCTTGACGTTGGTCTTGGAGAAACCGAACTGGGTCAGGATGAAGGCGGGGGATTTGTCCAGCATCACGGCGCGCTGCAGCGAATACGCCACTTCTTCGGCCGTGAGTGGATTGCCGGAGGCGAATTTGATCCCGGGCTTGAGCTCGAAGGTGTAGGTCTTGCCATCGGCCGAGACGGTCCAGGACTTGGCCACGTCGCCCACCAGTTTGGAAGGGTCGTTCACATCCAGGCGCAGCAGGCGGTCATAGGTGTTGCCCATGATCTCGCCGGCGGACAGCTCAAAGGCTTCGGCCGGGTCCATGGTGATGATGTCATCGAAACCGAAGGCCAGCACCAGGGTGTCTTTGGGCGTGGCGGCCAGCACTGCGCCGGCGCTGCAGGCCAGCATGGCGGCTGCGGCAGTGGCGCAAAGAACGCGGCGGCTGAGGTGGGGAAGCATGTGGTTCAAGATGATTTCCTTCGGTTGGACAGTCAAACAAACATTGCGCCTGACCGCTTGTGGCGGCCGCGCCCGGGGGTCTCAGGGGTGAGCAGGAATCATGCCCATGCCGCTGGTGGTTGCCGCCGGTAACTTGTACATACAAGTCAGGGACCTGTTCACGGTCCAGGGCGACTGATGCATTCTGCGCCGCCGACCGCGCGCGTCAAGACCCGGGTTTTCCGCGATTGCTGACTTCATGAAAACCGGCGGTCCGGCGGCGGACCGCCTGGCCGTCGCCCACGTAACCAACACCGTTGCCCCAAAAAAGTGTCCAGACGCCGCCTTCCAGCGTGAAGCGTTACGACCTGCTGCTCGGCGGAATATCCTGGTGGACAACCGGCTGAACTCTGCGGGTTTTACCGGTGTTTGTTGTTGCTATTAAAAACATAGCTGCTGGCGCCCATCCATATTGGGCTTAAGGCCGAAACTTCCCCTGAAAACAGCCTGAACCGGGTCTGGTTTCAGTTTCGGGGCAAATCCCTTCTTCTGGCGCGTTCAGGAGGCCTCGCAAGCCTTGTTCTTGAGGTCCAAAAGTGGCTCGAGGTCAATTAAATAGGGCGCCACAAGCTATGAAATTGATAGCGATCGCTCGGTGCGTCCGGACCCGGCAAAGGACACCTGCCGTCAGATCACCGGCCTTTACCCCGCCCCGTGACACTTCTTGTATTTCTTCCCGCTACCGCAATAACACAGGTCGTTGCGCCCGGGCGTGGCCTCCACCCGCACCGTCTCGACCTTGGGGCCCATGGTCTTCCACAACTCACGCAAGTCATACACCGCCCAGATGGCCTCGCCAAAAGCGTTGAGCCTGGCAATGCTGGTGCTGGGCGTGCCGTCTTCGCTCAGGGGTGACACCTCGGGCGGGGCGCTATCGTCTTCGGTCATGGCGACCACGGCCTGCAGGGCGCCGTCGAGCCATTTGGCGGCGTCTTTGTCACGCGGCGCCATCCACTCGTCGGGCCAGCTTTCCACCGCAAACATGAAGCCCAGCGCCCAGACCTGCGCGAATGCGGGCAGGTCTTCGCCCTTGAAAGCGGCACGTTCGTCGGGCGGCATGTCGGCCACGGCGCCGCGTATGTCCATGACCTCGGGGTGGTAGCAGTTGTCGTCTTCGAGCGAGTCCACTTCGGCGTCCAGCGCCGTTTCGACTTCCTGCCAGCGCTGGTTCCAGAGCATGAGGAAGCGCTCACGTTGCGCGTCGCTGGCGAACGAGCCGCCTTCCGGATCCGGTGCCTCGCCCTCAGCGGGGACGGCGAGCAGCACGGGCAGGTATTCGGCTGCCTCGATGGGCCGGCGCGAGCAGATCACGGCGGCCATGAAGCCTTCGCAGAATTCCCACTGCGGCGTTTCGTCATAGCGGGTGCGCAGGTCGTCGAGGATGGCATCGAGCTCGTCGAACGCCTCGACTTCCAGGAAAACCGGCTCCGGCGAGGGCTTTGAAGGGATGACGGATTTGGGGGTGGGCTTCATGAAAAAAACAGTTCTGAGCGTCACATGAGGCTCTTATGATGCAAAGTGTATCTGGCGCGTCGCGGCCGTATGCCCCTGATATGACTCTGTTTTGTGCCCTTTTGTGACCCCTCCCCCGGAAGCTCCACCATGTTTCTTCAGCGCCTGGATGCCTGGTTCCCCGTCCGTTACACCTTTATGGCCCTGTGCGGGCTTGCTGCGCTGCTGGGGCTGCTCGGCCTGATGGTTTTTGGCGTCGGGAAGCTGGCGCTGGTTTCCCTGGTGGCCGGTGTGGTGCTGGTGTGTGTCGGTGTGCGCGACTTGCGGCAAACGCGCCATGCCGTGCTGCGCAATTACCCGGTCATCGGCCACCTGCGTTTCCTGTTTGAGTACATCCGGCCCGAAATGCGCCAGTACTTCATCGAAAGCGACAGCGAGGCCACGCCGTTTTCCCGTGCCCAGCGCTCGCTGGTGTACCAGCGCGCCAAGGGCGAACCCGACAACCGGCCGTTCGGCACGCAGCTGGACGTGGGCGCGCAGGGGTATGAGTGGGTCAACCATTCGATGTCGCCGACCAAACTGTCAACCCACGACTTCCGTGTCTGGATAGGCGGCACGCCCGATCATCCGTCGCCCTCGGTGGAGCCCTGCACGCAGCCTTATCACGCCAGCGTGTTCAACATTTCGGCACTGAGCTTCGGATCGCTCTCGGCCAATGCCATCATGGCGCTGAACAAGGGCGCCAAACTCGGCGGCTTCGCGCACGACACGGGCGAAGGCTCGATCTCGCAGCACCACCGGCTGCATGGCGGTGACCTGATCTGGGAAATCGGCTCGGGTTACTTTGGTTGCCGCAACGAGGACGGCACGTTCAGCGAAGAGCGTTTCGCCGCCAACGCACGCGACCCACAGGTCAAGCTGATCGAGCTCAAGATGAGCCAGGGCGCCAAGCCCGGCCACGGCGGCATCCTGCCGGGGCCGAAGGTCACCGAGGAAATCTCGGCGGCGCGCGGTGTACCGCAGGGCAAGGACTGCATTTCGCCCTCCAGCCACAGTGCATTTTCCACGCCGGTCGAGATGATGCATTTCATCGCCAAACTGCGAAAGCTGTCGGGCGGCAAGCCGACCGGCTTCAAGTTCTGCATCGGACACCCGTGGGAATGGTTTGCGATTGTGAAAGCCATGCTGGAGACCGGCATCACGCCGGACTTCATCGTGGTGGACGGCGCCGAGGGCGGCACGGGCGCGGCGCCCGTCGAGTTCACCGACCACGTGGGCGCGCCGCTGCAGGAGGGCCTGCTGCTGGTGCACAACACGCTGATCGGTGTCAATCTGCGCAGCCGCGTTTCCATCGGTGCCGCCGGCAAGGTGGTGAGCGCGTTTGACATGGTGCGGCTGATGGCGCTGGGCGCCGACTGGTGCAATGCCGGGCGCGGTTTCATGATGGCGCTGGGCTGTATCCAGGCGCAAAGCTGCCACACCGGCAAATGCCCGACGGGCGTCACCACGCAAGACCCGGTGCGCCAGCAGGCACTGGTGGTGCCCGACAAGGCCGAACGCGTGCGCAATTTCCACCGCAGCACGCTGCATGCGCTGCAGGAGCTGGTGCAGGCCGCGGGCCTGTGCCACCCGCGCGAAGTCAACGCGCATCACATCGTGCGGCGCCTGACCGATACCGAGGTGCGGCTGCTGAGCAACCTCATCATGCAGGTCGAACCCGGCGCGCTACTGGGCTCGCTGGAAAAACAGAACACGGTGTTCAGCTACTACTGGCCGCTGGCCAGCGCGCACAGTTTTCGCGCCAATGGCGTGGGGCCGGGTGGGCACATGCCTGCGCAAGCCAACGGCATCCGTATGCCGGTGACGGGTGATGCCGCGGCGGTATCGGGGGCAGTTCCCTCTGGCGCCTCCGCAGAGCGCGCTGCGGGTTAAACGCCTCTCACGGCATTCCGGGTCATGAACGGGTCGCTATTAATTAAATAGCTGCTTGCGCACGTACACCCTGGGTCAGGAGCCTTTTCTTCATTGAAAGCACATGCCGGTCCTTGCTGAGCAGCAAGGCCTTGCCAGTCACCGCCAGGTCGATGAACTTCTGGTCGTCGGGGTCGCTGCAAGTGACACCGGCCTTGGCTGCCACCTCCGTCAGGCGAGCATGCCGGTCAAAGGCGGCGAGCACGTCATCGGCGCTTAATTCGTAAAACGCCAGGCGGGGAATGATTTGCGGATAGGCCAGCACGCGCTCAAGTTCGTCGCGCATGGCCTGCGTGGCCAGCCAGTCGAGCTCGCCGGCCTCCAGCGCTTTTTTCAGTGGCTGCGCTGCCGCGTCATTGAAGACAAACACGTCGAGGACGATGTTGGTGTCCAGCACGACAGGCTGGCGCACTGAGGCCGTCACGCCGCCGGCTCGTTCGGTGGGGTGGGGGCGGCTGCGCCGGGCTTGCCGCGTGCGGAGCCCGCCACCATGTCAAAGCGGAACAGGCGGCATTCGATGGGACCGTTCCACATCGGCACGCGCCGCGATTCTTTCAGGCGCATCTTGCCGGGCAGTTTGAGGTCGGGTGTGAGCACGTGAGCGGTCCAGCCGGCGTAATTTTTCTTCCAGTGCGCGGCCAGTTGTGGAAAAAACTCCGTCGCTTCTTCGCCCCAGGCGTTTTGTGCCTGCTCGCGGCCGGGGTTCGCCGAGCGGTCGCGCGATGTCTCGAAGGCGGGTTCTTCACGTGTGTCACCCCGATCACCGCTGTCCCGGTTCAGCGGCTGGCCAAATTCGTCGATGGGCTGGTTGCGGTGGTCCTGCTGCACGCGTCCTTCGGCCTGTCCTTGCTGGCGGCGCTGGTCGCGCCCCTGCACGCCGGTGATGCCGGCCACACCTGCCACATCAATACGCTCGCCGTAAGGCGGATTCACCAGCATCACGCCCGAAGGCGCGGGCGGCATGCGCTGCAGGGCGTCRCCGCCGCGGAATTCCACCGCATTGGCCACACCGGCACGCTCGGCATTGCGTTCGGCAAAGTCGACCATGCGGAAAGACACGTCGCTGCCGAACACCGGCGCTGTAGGTTCGGTGATGGCGGCTTCGGCCTGGTCGAGCAGGCCGTCCCAGACATGGCCCTGGAAGGGCAGGTATTTCTGAAAGGCAAAACGGCGGTTGATGCCGGGCGCAATGTTGCAGGCGATTTGCGCGGCTTCAATCGCGATGGTGCCCGAGCCGCAGCAGGGGTCATAGAGCGGCACGCCTTCTTTACAGAGCTGATCCCATCCGCTGGCGGCAATCATGGCGGCGGCCAGGGTTTCCTTCAGCGGGGCATCACCCTTGTCTTCGCGCCAGCCGCGCTTGAAGAGCGGCTCGCCCGAGGTGTCGATGTAGACCGTGACGGTGTCCGTCGTCAGGTGCACGTAGACGCGCACGTCGGGCCAGCGCGTGTCGACGCTGGGCCGCACGTCGTCGAACTTGGCGCGAAAGCGGTCGGCGATCGCGTCCTTGATCTTCAGCGCCGCGAAGTTCAGGCTTTGCAGCGGGCTGTGCTGGGCCGTGATCTCGACCTTGAAGGTCTGCTTGGGCGTGAACCAGATTTCCCAGGCCACGTTGGCAGCTGCGTTGTAGAGGTCTTGTTCGCTGCGGTACTGGTTGTGCTGCAGCTCGATCAGCACGCGCTGCGCCAGCCGGCTGTGCAGGTTGAGCTGCAACGCGTCGCGCCACGAAGCCTGCAGCTGCACGCCGGCGCGCCAGGCTTTGCCGTCGATCCCGGTGACACGCTTGACCTCGGTGGCCAGCAGGGTTTCGACGCCTGCGGCGCACGGTAAAAAGAGTTGGAGTTGATTCATGACTGACTTTGAGGGGCGGGGCAGCGCGGCCTGATTGGGCGGCTAGAGTGATTTGCGCAGGTTGGCGGGCGCGATGCGGAGCGCCTCGCGGTACTTGGCCACGGTGCGGCGGGCGCATTCAATGCCCTGCTCCTTGAGCATTTCGGAAATCTGGTTGTCGCTGAGCGGCTTCTTGAGGCTTTCTGACGAGACAAATTGTTTGATGAGCGCGCGCACCGCTGTGCTGGAAGCATTGCCGCCGGTTTCGGTGCCGAGTGCGGAACCGAAGAAATACTTGAGCTCGAAAGTACCGAAAGGGGTGCCCATGTACTTGGCCGTGGTCACGCGGGAGATGGTGGACTCATGCAGGCCCAGTTCATCGGCGATTTCGCGCAGCACCAGCGGCCGCATGGCGAGTTCGCCGTGCGTGAAGAAGTTTTTCTGCCGTTCCACAATCGCGCTGCTTACGCGCAGGATGGTGTCAAAGCGCTGCTGGATGTTCTTGATGAACCAGCGGGCCTCCTGCAGGCGCTGCTGCAGCGCCTGGCCGCCCTGGCCTTTGTGCTGCTTGAGGGCATTGGCATAAATGTCGTGCACGCGAAGGCGCGGCATGACGTCGCCATTGAGCGAAACCTTGAAGCCCCGGCCCGATTTGATGACGATGACGTCGGGCACGATCAGGTTGCGCTCCACGTTCACAAAGCGGCGCCCGGGCTTGGGGTCGAGCCGGCCAATCACCGTGATGGCGCCCTTGATGGCGGCTTCGGTGAACCCACACAGGTGCGACAGGCGCTTGACATCGCGCTTGGCCAGCAGCTCCATGGGTTGCTTGCACATGGCAATGGCTGCGCGGGTTTCTTCGCAGTCCTTGCAGTCCAGCAGTTGCAGGCTCAGGCATTCCGCCAGGTTGCGCGCACCGACACCGGCAGGCTCCATGTGGTGCAGCAGCTTGAGCGCCATCGCAAAACGCTGCTCCAGCTCTTCCGCCTGCGCCATGTCATCTCTTGCAAGACCGGCCGCGAGCGACGCCAGGCTGTCTTCAAGGTAGCCGTCGTCGTTGAGCGATTCAATGAGGAAGTGCAGCGCGGCGCGATCTTCCTCCGACAGGCGCAAGCTCAGCGATTGCCGGTGCAGGTGGTCCTGCAGCGACTCATGGCTGCCCGTGAGGTCGGAGGCCTCGGCTTCGCTCTCTTCATTGTTGTTCTTGCGCGCCGGTGCGTCGCTTCCCCACTCGCTGTCGTCGGGCGTGGTTTCTACCGTGCCATCGCCTTCCCAGCTTTCCTCGAGCTTGGGCTCCGCACTGACTTCTGCGTCATTCGGGGCTGTAGCGCCAGTCTCGTCTGCGCCGCCAGCTATCGAATCCGTAGCAGATTCAAACTCGCGGCTGTCCTGGCTTACCGGCGTGTTGATGTGCTCCAGCCCAAACTCTTCGCGCACCGCCGTCTCTTCCGACACTTCCAGAAACGGGTTTTCGTCGAGCATCTGCTCGACCTCCTGGCTCAACTCAAGCGTCGACAGCTGCAACAGCCGGATCGACTGCTGCAGCTGGGGCGTCAGCGCAAGATGCTGCGAGACGCGGAGTGACAGGCCTTGTTTCACTGGATTTTCAAATGTGCGGAAAGATAAAACGACATGTCTTCGGCCAGCAGGGGCCGCGGAACTGGCTTCGCCAGGCCGCAGGCGCCGTCCCCAGAGGGGGAGAGGGAGCTACACGAAGTGAGCGACAACAGGGGGGAACCATCTTCACATCTTGAAGTGTTCGCCGAGATAGACTCTTCGTACATCGGCGTTGTTCACGATCTCGGACGGTGTGCCTTGCGCCAGCACATGGCCGTCGCTGATGATGTAGGCGTGGTCGCAAATGCCCAGTGTTTCACGCACGTTGTGGTCGGTGATCAGCACGCCGATGCCGCGCGATTTGAGGAAACCGATGATGCGCTGGATTTCGATCACGGCAATGGGGTCGATACCGGCAAAGGGCTCATCCAGCAGGATGAAGCGCGGCTGGGTTGCCAGCGCCCGCGCGATTTCGACCCGGCGGCGCTCGCCGCCCGAGAGCGCCGGTGCCGGTGAGTTGCGCAAATGATCTACCCGCAAATCCTGCAGCAGCGCGTCGAGCCGCGACTCGATGTCTGCGCGCCCCAGCGGCTTTCCGGTTTTGTCGAGCTGCAGCTCCAGCACGGCACGCACGTTTTCTTCGACCGTGAGCTTGCGGAAAATCGACGCTTCCTGCGGCAGGTAGCTCAGGCCCAGGCGGGCACGCAGGTGAATCGGCATGTGCTCGACCGACTCGCCGTCGATGGAAATTTCGCCTGCATCGGCGCGCACCAGGCCCACGATCATGTAGAACGAGGTCGTTTTGCCCGCGCCGTTGGGGCCCAGCAGGCCCACGACTTCGCCTTTTTGCACGGACAGCGAAACGTCCTGCACCACCTTGCGGCTGCCGTACGATTTTTGCAGACCTTGCGCAACAAGGCGGCTGGGGGTCAGGGCAGGAGCGGCCGGGGCCGCTGAAGTGTCAGTCACCACATCCATCTGTGCAGGTCTTTCTAGTTCTTTTCATTGCCCAGCGTCGTGCTGGGGCGCAGAACCGGGGCTGGGCCTGCGGGCGGCGCCGCGACGGGGGCCGAGGCTGTCGCGCGGGGTGACAGCATGGCGCGAACCCGTCCTGTGGGGTTGCTGGCCGTACGATTTTGCGCGCCCCCATCCACGGTGAAGACGTCGGTGTTGTTGTCGTAAACAATCAGGCTGCCGGTGGTTTCGTCCACCAGGGTGGCGCCGTTGTAGCGGCGCACCACCGCCCGCTTGATGAACTTCACCAGGTCTGCACGGCTGTCATATTCAATGCGTTCGCCTTCGCCTTCGATGTATTCGTCTACGCCGTCACGCTTTTTCCGGTAAAACGCCAGCTTGCCGGGCGCCGCGATGGACACCGCCTGCTGGTAGCCTTCGGGATCCTGCATGACGTCAACGCGCTCGCCGCGCACGATGGTCGTGCCCTTGGTGATCACCACATTGCCGGTAAAAACACTGGTTTGCTTCAGGTCGTCATAACGCAGGGCATCTGCCTCCGCATTCATGGGCTTGTCCCGGTCGGCTTTTTCGGCGCTGGCCGGGAAAGCCACCCCCAGCACCAGGATGACCGGCAGGATGAACGAAAAAATGGGGTGTTTCATAAGGCACGAATCTTGCTGCTTGGTGTTGGGCCATTGTAGCCATGCCAGCTCCGGGAATGGCTTGCACGGGGAATATTAGGGGCATAAAAAAACCCGCCGGAAATCGGGCGGGTTTTGTGAGCCAGTGTTTGGCGCGGCGCACGGCCGCAGGCGCTTTCTTTATTTGGCCTTGCGGGATTGCGCGATCAGGTGATCTGTGACCTGCAGCGCGCGGGTCATGGTTTGGGTCTGGTCCGACGAGGTGTAATAACGCCCCGCGATACCCAGCGACGGCACGCCGGCCACTTTGTAGCTATCCTGCAGCTGTGTGGCCTTGCGCGCCTTGGAGGCGACCGAAAAGGAGTTGTAGAACTCAACGAATTTGGCCTTGTTGAGGCCCTGCTTTTCAGCCCATGCAGCTATCAGTTCGGGCGTGTTGAGCGGTTGTTTTTCCACGTGGATCGTAGCAAACACCTTCTTGTGAAGTTCCTCAATTTTGCCCATGGCCTCAAGCACGTAATACAGGCGCTGCTGAGGTTCGAAATCGGGGCGGAAGGACACTGGAACACGCCGCACGGACACGTCCTTGGGGATCTGCTTCATCCAGGCTTCGAATTGCGGCTCGAAGGCGTTGCAATGGGGGCAGTTGTACCAGAAGAATTCCACCACCTCGACCCGGCCGGCGGCGGTCTCGGTCGGCGCCGGCTTGTCCAGCGTCAGGTAATCCTCGCCGTCCTTGAAGGCCTTGGCCTGGGCTTGCGCCAGGGTGGGCAGGGCGGCGACGCCGCCGAGGGCGGCTGCTGCCGAGGCGGCTGAAAACGAACACTCACGGCGTTGCATCAGATTTTTCTCCTGGAATGACGGAAATAGCCCGGAAACCGCCCCTCTGGCGGATGCCTCGTGGCGCGGGGTATAGGGGTTTGTACACCAGCCTCGTGAAAAGTTCAGCCTATCGTTGGACGAGGGCTTCAGCGCTGGACCCGGACCAGCGCGGTTTCAATGGAATTGTTGTCCAGGCGCTCCTTGGCCTTGTCGGCATCTTCCTTCTTGTCGAAAGGGCCAAGGCGCACGCGGTACACGGTGCGGCCCGCCTGCTCGCGTTCCGACACTTTGGCCTGCATGCCCAGCAGCAACAGCTTGGCGCGTTGCTGTTCCGCATCTTCCGGCGTGCGAAAGGCACCGGCCTGAATGAAATAGCTGAAGGGATCCGCTCCCGGACCGGACGACAGGCCTTCGACCTTTGCCTTTGCCAGATCGCCCAGCGGATCGGCAGGTGCCGGCTTGGCCACCTTGGTCGGCGCCGAAGCGGCGGCCCTGGGGGCGGGCCCGGCGGAGGGGTCGGGTACCGGAACACCAGGCACTTCAACCGCTGCCGGAGGCGGCGGCTTGGGCTGGTTCTTGCCGGCCAGCGGGGCGTTCGGGTTCCAGTCCTTGTTTTTCTTGGCTTCAACAGCGTCGCTGTCGGGGTTGCGTGCCTGGCTCTTGTTCATGAAAGGAACCGGCACCTTGGTGATGTAAACCGCCACCGCCAGCGCCGCGCCCAGGCCGATCAGCGCGCCAATGATCAACCCCAGCAGGGTTCCGCCTCGTTGTGTATTCATACCTTGCCCACGTTCATTGCCTTGTCCTGAAATTCGCATGGTTTTCGCTACTGGTTACATCTTGCGCGGGGCGCTCACGCCCAGCACTGCGAGGCCATTGTGCAACACCTGCGCAGTCGCGGCGACCAGCGCCAGGCGTGCCTGCTTGACGGCCTCGTCGTCTACCAGGATGCGCTCGGCATCGTAATAGCTGTGATAGCTCGCCGCCAGCTCGCGCAGGTAAAAAGCTACATCGTGCGGTGCCAGGCCGGCGGCCGCATTGGCAAGCATGTCAGGGTACTTGGCGAGCAGCAGCATGAGTGCCTGGGCCTGCGGGCTGTCGAGTGCCGACAGGTCCACGGATTTCAGCTTCGCTTCGTCGCCGCCCTGGCCGGCCCAGATGGTGAGGATGGAGCAGATGCGCGCGTGCGCCATCTGCACGTAATACACCGGATTGTCATTGCTCTGTGCCAGCGCCAGGTCAATATCGAACAGGAACTCCGTGTCCGGCTTGCGACTGAGCAAAAAGAAGCGCACGGCGTCGGCGCTGGTCCATTCGATCAGGTCGCGCAGGGTGACGTAGCTTCCGGCGCGCTTGGAAATCTTGACCTCTTCGCCGTTGCGCACCACGCGCACCATGGTGTGCAGGACGTAATCGGGGTAGCCCTGGGGAATGCCTTCGCCGGCGGCCTGCAGCCCGGCGCGCACGCGGGCAATGGTGCCGTGGTGGTCCATGCCCTGGATGTTGATGGCCTTGCCGAAGCCGCGCTCCCACTTGGCCAGGTGGTAGGCCACGTCGGGGACGAAGTAGGTGTAGCTGCCGTCGCTCTTTTTCATCACGCGGTCTTTGTCGTCGCCGTAGTCGGTCGACTTCAGCCACAGCGCGCCGTCCTGCTCGTAGGTCTTACCGGCGTCTTTCAGTCTGGCCACGGCGCTATCGACACGGCCCGAGCTGTACAGGCTGGACTCAAGGTAGTAGTTGTCGAACCTGACCGAGAAAGCCTTGAGATCCAGGTCCTGCTCGTGGCGCAGGTAGGCCACGGCGAACTGGCGGATCGAATCGATGTCGTCGACATCGCCCGAGGCGGTGTATTCGCGGTCGTCCGACTTGACGGTCTTTTTGGCCAGAAAGTCGGCCGCGATGTCGGCGATGTAATCGCCGTTGTAGGCCGACTCGGGCCAGCCGGCGTCACCGGGCTTGATGCCTTTGGCGCGCGCCTGCGTGCTGGTGGCCAGGGTCTGGATCTGCACGCCTGCGTCGTTGTAATAGAACTCGCGCCAGACTTTCGCGCCCTGAGTGGCGAACAGGTTGCAGATCGCATCGCCCAGCGCGGCCTGCCGCCCATGGCCCACATGCAGAGGGCCGGTCGGGTTGGCCGAGACGAACTCCACGATCATCTTGCGCGCCGGGTCGGCGGGCTGTACGCCGAACTGCGCGCCGGCGGCCAGCACTTCGCGCACGGTCTCCTGCTTGGCGGCGGGCTTCAGGCGGATGTTGATAAAGCCCGGCCCGGCGATCTCGATCGCGTCCACCCAGCGCTCGAAGGCCGGAGCCTTCAGCAAAATGGCACGCAGGTCTTCCGCCAGCTGGCGTGGATTGAGCTTGAGCGGCTTGGCCAGCTGCATGGCGGCCGTGCAGGCGAAGTCGCCGTGGGCCGCCACCTTGGGGGATTCAAAGGCAGCTTTGTCGCCTGCGCCGGGGGAAAGGTCTTCCAGCCCCGCAGCCAGGGCCGCGAGCAGGTCTTTTTTAATCGAGAGCATGGGCTGATTTTACGGTTAAGCCATCTGCCGTTCGGACCCCTCAGATACCCGGTCATCGAATTTGCCCGGCGCGGCGTTATGTGTTGGAATTCCAGCCGGAACTCAAACCTGATTCCCCAACCCAATGGAGCCACCATGAAAAAGCTGTTATCCCTGATCGCCGCCGTTTTTGCCGTCTCGATGGCCTTGTCTCCGGTGGCGCACGCCGCGGACGCTCCAGCCAAAACCGCACAGCAAACCAAAATGGGTACCTGCAACAAGGACGCTGAAGGCAAGAAGGGCGACGAACGCAAGGCATTCATGAAAGAGTGCCTCAGTGCCAAGAAAGAAGCGCCAACGCAGCAAACCAAAATGAAAACCTGCAACGTCGACGCCAAGGGCAAAAAAGGCGACGAACGCAAAGCGTTCATGAAAGAATGCCTGAGCAAGTAAGCCAGTCGTATCCAGCCGAACCAGCCCGCCATGGATGTCATGGCGGGCTTTTTTTGTGTCAGCGATTTCTTGATGAGCGCTATTGAGTTGATAGCTGCTTGCGCCCATCCGCAAAGCGCAGGCGGCACTTTTTGCTTACAAATACACCGTCACATCTGTAGCAACTCCCCTTGCGCCGCCTGCTTGACCGCCTGTGTCAATCGTTGCGCCGCAACGGATTCACGTGCCCAGTGCTGCCAGTACAGCCGCACGTCGACCGTGCTGCCCGGCAGCACTTCCTGCAGCGGCGGCTTGCGGGTGCGCGCGGCCAGCAACAGGTCGGGCACCATGCCCCAGCCCATGCCAAGCTCCAGCGCAAGCTCGAACGCATCCACCGCCGGCACAAAGTGGCGCGGGTACAGCGCGTCGCGCAGCCCGAAATGCTGTTCAAGAAAAGTATCCTGCAGCGCGTCCTTGCGGTTGAAGATCACGGCAGGGCTGGCCAGCAGGCGATGGGCCAGCCGGTTCGGTGCGGCCTTGCCACCCGCCGCGGGCTCGTTCCACTGTGCCACCAGTGCGGGCGAGGCCATGCAGCGGTAACGCATCACGCCCAGCGGTTCAGCCACGCAGCCCCGCATAGCCTGCGCCAATGCAGTCACGCAGCCCGTGACATCTCCGCTTTTCAGGGCTTCGTGGGTGTGATCCTGATCGTCCACCACGACATCGAGCAGCAGGCCGTGAGTGTGCAGGGCTGTGGCCACGCCCGGCAAGAACCACGTGCTCAGGGAGTCGGCGTTCACCGCCACACTCAGGCTTTGCAGGCGCGCGGACTTTCCCCCGCCCTGCAGCCCGGCCAGCAGGTCGCCTTCCATGAGGCGAACCTGCCGGGTGTGCCCGAGCAAAGCCTGACCGGTCGACGTGGCGCGTACCTGTTTGCCGCGCACCAGGAGCCGCTGCCCCAGTGCGTTTTCTAGTGACTTGATGCGCAGGGACACGGCAGCCAGCGTCAGGCTCAGGGCCTTGGCGGCTTCGCCGAAACTGCCGTGCTCAATCACGGCGGCCAATGCTTCAAGTTGTCGGGCATCGAGCATGTTGTTAGGCACCTACTAAATCAATTAATAATTGACTAAAGCTAGTTTTAGTTAATTCTATTTAACTATTATGAACCCTGGCACACACTTGCGGCCATGAACCCGCTCACCGCCCCCGCCTTCCTGACCGGCATGGTCCTCAGCCTCTCGCTCATCATGGCCATAGGCCCGCAAAACGCCCATGTGATCCGCATGGGCCTGCTGCGCCAGCACCTCTGGCTGACGGTTGCCGTCTGCGTGCTGACTGACGTGGCGCTCATCGGCCTGGGTGTGATGGGGCTCGCACAGCTGGGCGGCCTGTCAGACAAACTGGTGGGCGCCATGACGGGCGCGGGTGCGCTGGTGCTGATGGTGTACGGAACACACGCGATGCGCCGCTTTGTGCAGCCGGCGCCGCAGGCGGCAGAAGGCGCGCCCCTTGTCGCCGAAGCCATGCCGCGCCGCAAAGCCATCGGGCTGGCACTGGCGCTGTCGTGGCTCAACCCGCATGCCTGGCTGGACACCGCCGTGGTCATCGGCACCGCATCGCTGGCTTACGCCCGGCCGGACAACGCCGTGTTCGGCCTGGGCGCTATCACGGGTTCATTGCTGTGGTTTACCGGCCTGGGCGTGGCGCTGTGGTGCGTGGGGCGTAAGCTCAACACGCCGGTCATATGGCGCGCCATGGACATGTTGGTGGCGCTGATGATGTGGGGCACCGCCTTCTGGCTGGTGCACGGCCTGTTTTCAGCCTGACGCCGGCTGCAGCACTGGCGTGCGCCTAACCAAAGCCACGGGCCAGAAAGACGGCAGCCAGCGGAATGAACGGCAGGATGTGCGCCTGCACCATCACCAGCCGCCGCGCTTGTTTGACTTCCAGCGAATCGGGCAGGGCACCGTTGGCGCGCAACTCCCGGCGCCAGCGCGAAAACATCATGGTGGGCTTGATGGAAATCAGCCCGATCACCAGGAACATGACGAGCTTGACGTACAGCAAGGGGTTATGGGCGTACCAGGCCGCGCCCTTGCTGCCCAGAAACACGCGCGCCAGGCCGGTCAGGAACACCGCGCCGGCCGAGATGCCGTAGACCATGTCGATCTTGCCGAGCCTCTCGATCACGGCGGCGTCCAGCCACTCGGTGCGGCACAGCGCCGCCTCGCTCGCCAGAAAAACCACCATGGTGAGAATCGCCAGCAGGTGGGCATAGGCCAAAAGAGATTCGAGAACCATCGTCGGGATCCTTTCCAGTCAGGGTTTTGCGGCGGCTGGCGACGAGCACCAGAACTCCGGTTGGCTGTAATGGTGTTTCAGAAAATCCAGCCACAGGCGAACCCGCAGGGGCAAGTGTTTGCGTTGCGGAAATACGGCGTAAATACCGTTGGGCGGCGCGGCAAAATCCTCCAGCACCGCTACCAGCTGGCCGGCGGCAATTTCCGCCTCGACCTCCCAGGTGCTGCGCCAGGCAATGCCGTACCCTCCCAGGCACCAGTCATGCAGGACCTGGCCGTCCGAGCAGTCGAGCGGCCCGCCCGGCTTGAGATGGATCAATTCGTCCTGGACCCGGAACGCCCAGCCCCGCGTTTGCGAGGCGTCGCTGGACAGCGTCAGGCAGTCAAATTTCGCCAGCTCGCTGGGGTGCTGGGGCGTGCCGTGGCGGGCCAGGTAAACCGGCGTGGCCACGCACAGCCGGCGGTTGTCAGCCATGCGCACACTCACCAGCGAAGAGTCCGGCATGTCGCCGACGCGCACTGCGCAGTCAAAACCCTCGCCGGCCAGGTCAACCACCCGGTCGCTCAGGTTCAGCGAGATCGTGACATCGGCATGCACTTCGCGAAAGCGCGTCACCAGCGGCGCCACATGGCGGCGGCCAAAGCCGGCCGGCGCGGTGATGCGCAGATGCCCGCTGGCCTTGACGCCGCCGGCCGATACGCTGGCTTCGGCGTTGGCAAAATCAATCAGCAGGCGCTGGCAGTCTTCAAGAAAGGCGCTGCCTTCGTGTGTGAGCGTGATGCGCCGGGTGGTACGCACCAGCAACTTGACGCCCAGGCGGCCTTCCAGTGCATCAAGCCGCCGACCCATGATGGCAGGCGCCACGCCTTCGGCGTTCGCGGCGGCAGTCAGGCTGCCGCGCGTCGCAACCGACACGAACGATTCAAGCTGCTTGAGTTTGTCCATGCTGGATTATGTCTATGAACGTCTGAAATCAGACGTTTTTAGCATTGATTCCAGTACTTCCCACCCAGGACGCACGGTGCGTGCGTCCTCTTACACTTTTTTAATAACTCAGCCGTGCCACCGACCGCAAGACGTCCGGTGTGGTGGTCGGCAGGCCAAAAAATTCCAGGTAGGCCGGGATCTGCTCGAACAGCATGTCCGAACCCACCTGCACGGTGCAACCTCGCGCCTTGGCCGCCGCCAGAAACGCGGTCATTTCCGACTTCATGACCACTTCGCCCACAAAACTGCTGGCTGCGATACGTGAAACGTCCATGGGCAAGGGATCGCCTTCATTCATGCCCATGGGCGTGGCATTGACCACCAGGTCGTAACCCGCCGGGTCGTTGGAGCCAGTGGAAAGTTCCAGTGCCGTGTAGTGCTGGCGTAGCCGCCCTGCCAGGGCCTGCGCAGAGTCCGCATTGACGTCGCACAGCCCCAGCGCGCGCGCGCCGGCCTTGGCCAGGGAAGCCGCGATTGCCGAGCCCACGCCGCCGCTGCCGACGACCAGGGCACGTTTGCCGCGCGGATCAAAGCCCTTGCGCTGCACACCGCGCACAAAGCCCTCCCCATCGAACATGTCGCCCACGAGCTTGCCGTTCGCGTCGCGCTTGACGGCATTGCAGGCGCCGGCGATGCGTACCGTGGGTGTGGCTTCGTCCAGCAAATCGACTGTCGTGACCTTGTGCGGCATGGTGATCAGCGCGCCTAGGAAATTCTCCAGGCAAGACACCGACCGCAGAAAGGCCGGGTAGTCTTCGGCCTTGCAACCCATGGGCACGACCACCGCGTTCACTCCCGCCTGTTCAAAGTAGGGGTTGTAGATCATCGGCGCCTTGAAGGAATGCGTCGGGTAGCCGATGTGGGCGATGAGTTCGGTATGGCCGTTGATCATGGAGGTTCCAGAAATTTGCAGTTAAAACCGCTGTTGAAAATAACGCCGAATAATCAGTGCTGACGGTCATTCGCCGGCAACAAAGACGCTTTTGACGATCAATACAGGCCAGGGGTGCCACCGCCGTCCACAGCGATGGCCGTGCCTTGAATGTGGCGGGCACTCTCCGAACACAGGAATATCGCAAGTGCGGCGACATCCTCGGGCGTACCCAGCCGGCTGAGTCCCTCGCGTGCGATTTGCGCTTGTCGTTCTTCTTCGACGGGTTTTCCACTTGCGGCTGCACGCTGCTGAAACAGCTGCGCTACACGGCCGGTTTCAGTCAAGCCCGGAAGAATGGCGTTGACATTGACGCCGTCCCGCTTTCCAAGCCCGGACAGGCCCTTGGTGAAGTTGTGCATCGCAGCGTTGACCGACCCACCGATCAGGAAGCCCGGGTCGGGCGTACGGGCAGCGCCGCCAATGATGTTGACAACGTGCCCACCCGCAGTTTTCAGCATCGGCCAAAACAGGCGGCACAGGTTCACACAGCCGAAGAACTTCAATGCAAAGCCGTCATGCCATGCGTCCTCCGGAAGATCCAGAAACGCACCGGCGCGCGTGGCACCCGCGGAATTGACCAACACGTCACAGCGTCCAAATCTTTCGGACACCAGGGTGAATACCGCTTTGCAACCTTCTTCGCCTCGAAGATCCGCAGCGCATATCTCAGGGCGGATTGCTCCGGTACTGGCAATCGCATCCGCGGCAGTCTTCAGGTTCTCAATGGACGATGCGGCCAAAACGGTCTGTGCACCGCGTGCAGCAAACGCAGCGGCGATGCCATGGCCAATGCCCCGGCTGGCGCCACTTATGACGATGACTTTTCCAGCGAACTCCTGTGACATGGCCGCTCTCTTTCTGATGATTTACGAAACCCTTGCGGCATTGATCGCCGAAACAGCGGCGCGCAAAGCCAGCAGGTAGCTGTCAGCGCCAAAGCCGCAGATCTGCCCCTTGACGATTTCGGCGAACACCGACACATGGCGGAAAGGCTCACGGGCGTGGATGTTCGACATGTGAAGCTCGACAACCGGCACGGTGAGGATGGCCAGGGCGTCGCGGATGCCGTAGCTGTAATGCGTCCAGGCGCCGGCGTTGATCAGCACGGCGTCGACCTTGTCGGTGAATGCCTGGTGAATCCGTTCGCACATGTCGCATTCGCTGTTGGTCTGGAAATGTTCCACCTCGGCGCCGAGCTCCCGGCCCAAAGCCTGCAGGCTGGTGTTGATTTCGTCCAGCGTGATGGTGCCGTACTGCGCCGGATCGCGCTTGCCGAACATGTTGTGGTTGATGCCGTGAAGCATGAGCACTTTCATGGTGATTTCTTTCCTGGTGGTTGACGTTGTTTGTGGTGGTTTGATTTGCATGTGGGAGGGTCGAGTTGCTTAAAAAACGGGCAACTCGATCACCTGGCCGGTTTGGGCGGCCTGTGCGATGGCCTCGGTGACGCGCAGGTTCAGCAGGCCGTCGCGGGCACTGACCAGCGGCGGTGCTTCACCACGAATGACGGCGCCGAAGTGCTCCAGCTGGTGCTTGAGGGGATCGTCGCGGACCATGTCGGCCACGCTCTCGTCAAACGGCTTCCACCAGGAACGGTCTTCCGGCCTGGGATAGCTTTTCAGGCGCATGGTCGGAATCGACAGGCTTCCGTTGGTGCCCGAAATCACGTAGCAGTCTTCGTCGCCATAGCTTGGGTAGGCCTTGTTTTCCCGGGAGGTTTGCTCCCAGCTGCGCGCGCAGGCGGCGGTGTCCGACAGCATGAAGCTGCCCAGCGCGCCGTTGGCAAAACGCAGATTGATGGCCACCGTGTCTTCCACCGGAAAACCGCGTGTGGCATTGGAGGCAAAAGCCTGCACCGCCACGATGTCACCGCACAGCATGCGCAGGTTATGCACCTCATGGATCATGTTCAGCAAAATGGGGCCGCCGCCGATCTCGCGGCGCCATGGCGCGTCTTCATAGTAGCGGTCGGGCTTGAAGAATGTGGCGCTACCCATCACGGCGACCAGCTTGCCGAGTTTTCCCGAATCCACGATTTCCTTCGCCTTGGCCATGATGGGGCTGTGCGCGCGGTGGTGGCCTATCAGTACCTTGGCGCCCGTTTCAGCGACCGCCTTGACCAGCTGTTCGCCTTCGGCCAGCGTGGGTGCGATGGGTTTTTCCAGCAGGATGGGAACGCCCGCCTTGATGCACTGCAGGGCCTGCGGCACGTGCAGCTGGTTCGGCGTCGCAAGGATCACGCCGTCGGGCCGGTCTCTGGTGAACAGCTCGTCCAGCGATTGGTAGAGGGGCACACCCGCCTTGGCGGCGATAGCCTTTGCCGCCGGCGCAGGATCGACAATGGCCGAAAGGATGCACGTAGGGCTCTCTTGAGCCACATCCATGTGGGCGAGACCGATGTAGCCGGCCCCTGCGACAGCGATGCGGATTTTGCTCATGAAGGAAGATACCCGGAACCGGAATGAAAGAACAGGCCGGCCGGCGCTCCGGTGCGCGGG
>NZ_JBFUGX010000004.1:0-21260 GCF_056402675.1 Polaromonas sp. P3_C2
GGGCCTGGCGCGCATCCAGGACCCGGACTACCCCGCGGTGATCGCCAACTACGCCAACCAGTTTGCCGACGGCCGCAAGGTCAAGAGCACGTCGGTGGGCATTCGCAATGAAGAAGGCGAGTATGTGGCGGCGATCTGCCTGAACGTGGACCTGACGCTGTTCAACGGCTTCCAGGCGGCGATGTCGCAGTTCACCGCCATTGAAAGCAGCGCCGTCACCGAAACACTGGACGCCGCCAATGCCGACCGCATACAACAGTGCATTGACGAATTTGCCGCGGCCCGCGCCACCACCTCACGCTCGCTCAAGCCGGCAGACCGCAAGCAGCTGGTGCAAGACCTCAGGAAAGCGGGCTACCTGGAGATTCGCCGCGGCGCGGAGATAGCCGCCGCGCACATGGGCGTTTCGCGCGCCACGGTGTACAGCGACGCGAAGTAGGCGAAAACCAGCCGAAAAAGCTCTGCACAGCCAAAAATTAGCCGATTTTGAGCATGAAATTGACCGTCAGCCCAATCAGAACCGGCGCGAGCAGCTATAAAAAAGATAGCGACCACGGGGCGGCACACACAGCAAGGCGTTGAGGCAAAACCCTTACAAAAGAACTCTTACAAATCCCACAGCGCCCAACGCCCACGCGGGCGCTATTGGGATGATGATGTTGTACGAATAACCTGAGGAGGACGACATGAAATTCACCCTGATCAAAACAACCACGGCCCTGGCGGCAATGGCCGCGCTGGGCGGCTGCGCAAGCKGTGTGGGCGTGCAGCCCAACATCAAACCGGTCTGGCTGGGCGGCATCACCACCGGCGTGTACGACGGCGGCAACGACGACTTGCTGACCGCCGGCCTGGGCAAGAGCGGCCTGGCCGCAACGGCGCCGCTGCCGGTCGACCCCCTGAACCCGAGCGCGGCCGAGTTGCGCCGGATTGCGATTTACAACAACTACCGCGCCATCCTCGACATTTCCGCGGGTGGCGGCTACGGCACGCTGTACGGCCCCAACGTGGATGCCAAAGGCAATATCACCGCCAGTGAAGGCAAGATCGCCGGTACCGAATACATCGCCTATTCAGACGACGGCAGTGGCCGCCAGAACGTCACGATGATGGTGCAGGTGCCGGCCAGCTTCAACCCGGCGAGCCCGTGCATCGTCACCGGCACCTCGAGCGGTTCGCGCGGTATCTACGGCGCGATTGGTTCGTCGGGTGAATGGGGCCTGAAAAACGGCTGCGCCGTGGCCTATACCGACAAGGGCACCGGCAGCGGCATGCACGACCTGCAGAACAACACGGTGAACCTGCAGAACGGCCTGCGTGCCGACGCAGTGGCGGCCGGCACGGCCTCCAACTTCACCGCCAACCTGACACAGGCTGAGCGCACAGCCTTCAACGCGGCCACGCCCAACCGTTTTGCCGTGAAGCATGCGCATTCACAGCAGAATTCCGAAAAAGACTGGGGCCGCTACACGCTGCAGGCGGTTGAGTTTGCCTACTTCGTGCTGAACGAGCGCTATGGCAAGCCTTCGCCCGACGGTGGCGGCCGCCTGAAGACGCTGAACCCGTCGAACACCATCGTGATTGCCTCCAGCGTGTCCAACGGCGCGGGTGCGGCACTGGCCGCGGCCGAGCAGGACACGCAGGGGCTCATCAGCGGCGTGGCCGTGGGCGAGCCCCAGGTGCAGCTGGTGCCCGATGCGCGGCTGAGCGTGCGGCGCGGCAGCAGCACGCTGGCCGGCACCGGCAAGCCGCTTTATGACTACACCACACTGGCCAACCTGCTGCAGCCTTGTGCTGCGCTGGCCTCGCCCGCCACCAATGTCTTCAACACCATCAACCCGGTCATCGCCGCGAGCCGCTGCAGTGCGCTTAAGGCCAACGGCATGGTCGCGGGCAACACCACGGCCGAGCAGGCGGGCAGCGCCATGGCCACGCTGGTGCAGGCAGGCTGGCAGCCCGAGGGCAACGACCTGCAGGCGTCGCACTATTCGTTTGCCACCCTGCCGGTGGCGCTGACCTACGCCAATGCCTACGGCCGTGCCGGCGTGCAGGACAACCTCTGTGGCTACAGCTTTGCCGCCACGGCCCCTGCCGCTTCGCCCACGCCCAACCTGCCGGTGCCTGCGCCGGCGGGCCCGCTGGCCACGTCATTCGGCACCGGCAACGGCATACCGCCCACGGTGGGCGTGAACATCGTCAACAACGCCAGCCTCGGCGGCCCGATGCTGGACTCGGCCTCCATCTCTGCCGGCAACGTGCAGGACTACAACAGCGCCGGCGCCCTGTGCCTGCGCAACCTGGCCACGGGAAACACCCCCGACGCCCTGCGCGTGCGCGAAGGCATCCAGCAGGTGCTGCGCACGGCCAACCTGCAGGGCAAGCCTGCGCTGATCGTGCATGGCCGCTCTGACACGCTGGTGCCGGTGGCGTTTACCTCGCGCCCCTACTTTGGCCTGAACAAGATGGTGGAGGGTTCGCGCAGCAAGCTCTCGTACGTCGAAGTCACCAACGCCCAGCACTTTGATGCCTTCCTGGGGTTCCCCGGCTATGGCCAGCGGCTGGTGCCGCTGCACCGCTATTTCATCCAGGCCATGGACATGATGTATGCCCACCTCAAAACCGGCGCACCGCTGCCGGCCAGCCAGGTGGTGCGCACTGTGCCGCGCGGCCTGAGTGGCACCACGCCCAACCCGATCACGCCCGCCAATGTGCCGCCCATCAAGCTACAGGCGGACGCGCCGGACCGGATCACGTTCTCCAGCAATGTGGTGACGGTGGCTGATTGAGTGATGAAGGCGTACAGGAAAACAGGGACCGACATGCGTTTGGGTGCTTGGCCTACGCTGCGTTCCCGGCAGCCCGGTATCTTGGTAACTGGCTGACGTGACACGACGAACGTTGGCCCGGGATACCCCTCGCGATGGCCTCGCAAGGGTCTCGCCAGGGTTTCCTGGACCTTCCCGTCGAATTCATCAGGAGTCATCATGAACAAGGATCAAGTCAAAGGCGCAGCCAAAGACGCAGCTGGCAAGGCACAGGAAGCTGCCGGCAAGCTCGTGGGCAGCAAGGACCAGCAAGCCAAGGGCCTGGCCAAGCAGGTGGAAGGCTCTGTGCAGAAGAATTATGGTGATGCCAAGGAAGTCGTGAAAGACGCGACCAAGGGCAACAAAGGCTTCTGAAGCTTTTGAGCCAGCATGTCCGGCTTGCCGGGCAGCCAGAACAGCGGCGCATTGGCGCCGCTTTTTTATGGGCGTTTGTTTTTAGCCCTGCGCGGCGGCAGGCAGACCCGGCCAGCCACCTATCCGGGATGCCCGTCCGCGCGCGCACGGGTCAGGGCCG
Source organism: Polaromonas sp. P3_C2 (assembly GCF_056402675.1). Lineage (NCBI taxonomy): Bacteria > Pseudomonadati > Pseudomonadota > Betaproteobacteria > Burkholderiales > Comamonadaceae > Polaromonas > Polaromonas sp. P3_C2. Next base: position 3,340 of record NZ_JBFUGX010000004.1, read on the forward strand.
GCCAGTAGCCCACGGCATACAGCGCGAAGCCTGCGGACCACAGTGCGGCCGAAACCAGCACGGCGTGCAGCGTCTCGGCCGGCGCGATGATCGGCACGAACACGCGCACCAGTGCCGAAGCGAGGACAAGCACATAGCAGGTGACTTCGGTGCGGCCCGCCTGGAGCGGCCGGCCGGTATGGCCGAGCGCGGTGCGCGTCATCATGCCGATGATGAGCCCGCCGATGGCGCCCACCGTCAACGCGTGGGTTGCCGCAGAGGGCGTGACCCAGCCAGCTGCGGCCAGGACGCGCAGCACCAGGTGCACCGGAATCCAGAAGTAGGCGGCATGCAGTACCCAGACCAGCGGTGTGTGCATGGTCTTCCACGGTTGCCACAGTGCCCAGCGCACAAGGTGTGCGGCCGCGCAAACACCGGCCAGCGCCGCCAGGGGCGCGCCCTGCAGCTGCAGCGCATCGGCCAGCAGCAGCGCCAGCACCGAGCCCAGCGCTGCTTTCTCGAGCCAGGGGCGGCGGGTGGCGTTGGCACCCGGCACGCCGTTGTTGGTAAACATGGGGATCACGCGGCCACCCATCACGGCCATGATGAAGAGCATGACGTCAAGCGCAGCCTGAATGCCGACCCAGCCTGGCAGCTGCATGAGCCCGAGCTGCGCAAGATGCACCGCCAGCACGGCCACCGCCATCAGCAGCAGCAAGCCGATGAAAAAGTAGTTGCGGCGATTGCGCGCGGCGATGAAGGGAACCGCCAGCGCAACGGCCGCGACCAGCGGAAACGCAACGTTGACCGCCGCCGCAGCCCAGCCGAAGGGCGTGAGCACAAGCACCCGCCCGGCCACCCAGAGCGCCGCCAGCGCGGCCAGCGGCAGGCCGGTGGGCGTGGGGCGGTTGGACCAGTTGCGCCCGGCCGTGAACAGGAAGCCCACCACCACAGCCAGCGTGAAGCCGAACAGCATTTCGTGCGCATGCCACATCGGCCCCTGCAGGTAGGGCTGGCCCAGCCAGCCGGCGAACTGCAGCGCCCACAGGCCAATCGACAGCGCAGCGAACACGCTTGCCAGCAGGTAGAAGGGCCGAAAGCCGGTTTGCCAGAGCGCGATGCCTTGCGGTCCCGCCGTCGGAAAAGGTGAGCTGTCAGGCGGGGTTTTGATGGGGATGGACTGTGTCATAGCGAGGTCTTTCCGGGTTGCGTGGCGATCGTTGCGCCGTCGTTGATACGCCATGCGACAGCGGCGCCAGCGACGGTTGCGGCAAAGAGCGCGATGGCTGCGGCGTTGAGGGTGGCGCCGGTGGCGCGCAGCGGCGGGTCGAACAGGCCGAAGCCGAGCCGCGCGATGAGGGACAGGTGAAGCGCCGCGAGCGGCACGTAGAAGAAAGCGCCGAACTGCAGCTTCACGCGTGCGATGGCCGGCAGGATCACCGGCGCGTGGCCCATCATCATGCTGACAATAAACCCCAGGCCGAGCGCGTGAAGCGCCATGTCGCGCAACGGCAAGCCCAGCGCCGTGGCGGCCCATGCCGCGCCGGCCACCGCCAGCCAGCCGTAGCCGCTGAGTAGGCACACCGCCATGTAGCGGCTGAGCCCGTGGGCCAGCACCGTGCGGCGGGCAATGTCGAATATGGCCAGCCACATTGCCAGCAAGGCCAGTGCTGCGCCGTACAGCAGCCCGCCCCACACGGGTGATACGGCCGACGCCGCGGCGCCGACAAGCATGGCAGGCAGCACGGCCTGGAGCGACCACTGCGCGGCGGGTCGGCGGCGCATCAGGCGCGTCATTTCCAGGCGTTCGGCCGCGATGGTCATCACGAGGAAGGCGAACCACCATGGCAGGATCGCGCCGCTGCCGAAACCGAATGCGAACAGCAGGTTGCCGGCCAGCCAGGCCCCCGCGCCGGCGAGCAGCAGCCAGGTGTGAGCCGCGCGCTGGCGCCACACCACCACGGCATTGACGGCCGTAAAAGCAGCCGCTGCGGCTACGCCCAGCCAGGCGCCTGCCTGTGCCTGCCCGAGCAGCAGGCACAGGCCGCCCAGGCCCGAGGCGAGAGGCGCAAAAAAAGCGGCACGCAGTTTGACGGCCACCGCCCGTTCAATACCGATGACCGTGCCCAGGAAGCCGCAGATCATCAGTGCGGCATGCGAAAGGGCGGCATGGCCGAGCCAGGCGGCATCGGCCACGGCGGGCAGGGCCACGCCTGCGCGCAGCAAGCCACCTGCGATACCGGCCAGCAGCGACAGCACCACTACTGCCGGCAGCAGTAGCCGCGCGCCCACCTTGACCCAGGGCGGCGCGGCTCTGTGGTGCAGCGTTGGGCGAAGCGGGCGTGAGGGTTTCACCAGCCCATGAAGCGCTTGGCGCTCTCGCTCATTTGGTCGGTAGACCAGGGAGGGTCCCACACCAGTTCGACTTCGATCAGGAGTTCGGGCGGCACGGCGCGGTCCAGCTCGGTTTCCACTTCTTCGATGATGAGGTCGGTCACCGGGCAGGCGGCTGAGGTCATTGTCAGCAGCACATGCAATTTTTCTCCGGTCACGGTGACGCCATAGATCAGCCCGACGTCGACGATGGTCATCGCGACCTCCGGGTCGACCACCCGCCTCAGCGCGTCGATGATGGGCTGGCGCAGCGCCTCGGGCCCGTCGTAGGGAAAGGGTGGCTTGCACACGCTTGCGGCAACGCCGGTGCCGGCGGGGGCTGCATTCATGAGGCACGCCCGGCCGGTGAAGCGGCAGCCGTGCGGCCGGTGAAGAACACCCTGGCGAGCGACTGACGGTTGCGAGCGAGGTCTGCCAGCGTGTAGCGGTCGAGCACGCCGTAAAACGCGTCGACCGCTTCGCCAAGCACGCCGCGCAGGCGGCAGATGCGGGTGATGGCGCAATGGCCGCCCGCCGCTTCAAAGCATTCGGCCGGTACGTCCGTTCCTTCGGTTGCGCGCACCACCTCGCCCACAACGATCAGCTCCGGCGCTTTCGCCAGTGCCAGCCCGCCGCCCTTGCCGCGCACGTTGGCCAGCCAGCCGTTCTTGCCGAGGAAGTGCACGACCTTGGTCAGGTGGTGTTCGGACACGTCAAACGCATCCGCTATCCCGGCGATGGTGGCGCGCCGCTCTGGCTGCGCCGCCAGGTAGATCAACACACGCAGGCTGTAGTCGGTGAAAGCCGTGAGTTTCATGGCGGCTTGCCGGGTCAGGGCCCCGCTGTTGCGGGCACCGCGGTCATGCCGGCCGGCTGCACGGCCGGGCGGCGCAGCAGGCGCGCGGCGTACCAGGCCAGGAAGCACGCACCGATGGCGAACAGGATGTCGCCGGGCACGCGCATCCAGACCAGGGTTTCCATCACGCCGGAGTGGATGATCTCGGGCGAGCGGGCGTACCACAGACCCTTGGTGATGCTGGCCCAGGCCTGGTAGATGCCGGCAGGCAGCAGCGACAGGAAGACCATCATTGCCAGGCCGATGTTCAGGCTCCAGAAGGCGGGCTTGAGCAGGTTGTCGGCATGCAGGTGGCGCGCATACAGGCCGCGCAGGCAGAACAGCATGAGGCCGATGCCCAGCATGCCGTAGACACCGAACAGCGCGGCATGGCCGTGGGCCGCCGTCATGTTCAGCCCCTGCATGTAGTACAGCGAGGCCGGCGGATTGATGGCAAAGCCCAGCAGGCCGGCGCCCACGGTGTTCCAGAAACCGACTGCCACAAAACACATCACGGGCCATTGGTAGGTGGCGAGCCACGGCATGGCTTTGGAGCGCCGGTAAGTTTGCAGGGCTTCCAGGCCGATCAGTGTCAGCGGCACCACTTCGAGCGCCGAGAACACCGCGCCGACGGCGATGACCGAGATCGGCGTGCCGGTGAAATACAGGTGGTGCAGGGTGCCCAGGATGCCGCCGAACAGGAACACGATGGTCTCGGCGATGATGGCGCGGTTGGCGCTTTCGGTGCGCACCAGGCCCAGCTTGGTGAAGATCAGCGCGACGACGGCGGTGGCGAACACTTCAAAGAAGCCTTCCACCCAGAGGTGGACCAGCCACCAGCGCCAGTACTCGATCATCGAATAGTGGGTGTGCTGGCCCCAGGTGAGTGACGAGGCGTAGAAGCCGCCAATGCAGGTGGCCGACAGGAACACCATGGCGATCAGGCCGCGCGTTTCCGAAGGTTTGACCAGTGCCGGCCACAGCGCGCGGCCCAGCAGGAATACCCAGAACAGCAGGCCCACGAACAGCAGCAGCTGCCAGACGCGGCCCATGCTGGTGAACTCCAGGCCCTGGTTGCCGATCCAGAAGCTGAAGTCGACGCCGCGATGCTGCAGCGTGCCCAGCCAGCCGGTGGCGGTAGAGCCGACCACGATGGCGATCAACGCCCAGAACAGCACGTCGACGCCGAGCTTTTGCAGCTTGGGTTCACGGCCCGACAGCAGCGGTGCGATGTAAAGGCCCGTAGCCAGCCAGGCGGTGGCGATCCAGAAGATGCCGACTTGCGTGTGCACCGTGCGGCTGACCACATAGGGCAGCACCTGCGCAAGCGGCAGGCCGAAGAAGGATGACCCCTCAACTGCGTAATGCGCGGTGACCACGCCCATGCCGATTTGCAGCAGCATCAGGCCGATCACGGCAAAGAAGTACTTGCGCGTGGCCTTCATCGAAGGTGTGGCAACGGCGCCCAGCAAAGGGTCGGCCTGGGGCGGCTGCGCCTCAGGCCCATGCCGCTGGCTTCCGTGCAGCCACAGCATGGCGGCGATGCAGGCCAGCAACAGGACGATGCTGACCATCGACCAGATGGCGGCCGAGTTGGTCATGGTGTTGCCCACCAGCGGCTCGTGCGGCCAGTTGCTGGTGTATGAGAGGTTCTCTTCTCCGGGACGGTCGGTGACGGCGGCCCAGGAAGTCCAGAAGAAGAATGCCGCGAGCGCCTGGCGGTCGGCCGCGTCGGGCAGCGCGCCTTCGATCATGGCGTATTGCTCGCGCAAGGCGTCCAGGCTGGCGTCGTGGCCGAACAGGCCTTCGTAGTGGCGCGCCACCTCACGGATGGCTTGCGCCCGCGCGGGTGTGACGGTGACGGCGCCGCTGGCCGCGTCATAGGTGTTGCGGCGCATTTCTTCCTTGAGCGCCGCTGCGACTGCGCCGCGGTCTGAGGCCGTGAGCGCGGCGGGCGCCTTGCGAAGCTCCTGCGTGCGCAGGGCCTGCAGGGCCAGCGCTTCCCGATGCAGCCAGTCGGCAGACCAGTCCGGCGCCACATAAGCGCCGTGGCCCCAGACGCTGCCTTGTTGCTGGCCGCCGCTGGCCAGCCAGGCGCGCTGCCCTCTTTGCACTTGCTCGCCCGTGAAAAGCACGTCGCCTGTGGTGCTGACGACGGCTGTGGGGATGGGTGGTGCGGTCAGGTAAATCTGCCAGCCGAGGTAGCCGAGCGCCCCGAAGGACAGGACGAATACGAAGCCGAGCCAGCGCCACAGCATGTTGTTGTTTTTCATCGGGTTTTCTTGGGAAGTCTTGAGTGGGAATGCGTGGAAGTTAGCCGCCACCGCAGGCGCCGCAGCACTGCTTGCTACCCTGCGCGGGTGCAAGCCGGGTGATGGCGACGCGCCAGGTGTCGGGCCCCTGCTCCAGGTAGTCCCAGGAGAATCTGCCGGGCAGGTCCATCATGAACCGGGCATGCAGGGGCTTCGGGTTGTGGTCGTTGATCAACTCCATGGCCTGGCCGGTGCCGAGTTGGCCGAATGTCGAGAAGACCAGCGGATGGCGCTCGCTGGGCGCGAGCTCGCGGAGATCCACCCTGGTGTGGGAAGCGGTGTGTGTCATGGGGATTCTTTCAAAGGAATCGCGAGTGGTCTTCATAAGATGCATTCGAGATACACCTATGGTTAGCCATCGGTCCCTGGGCGCTGTTGATGCAGATCAAACGGAGCCGCGATAGGTCGCTATAGACAGCGATTCCCGGGGGTTTGCTTTTTGAAGCCGACGAAGCGTGCGGCAGCGCCTAGACGCACGCTGGCGGGTGAGCGTGGTTTCGGTGCGGTTTCGGAGGGCGGGCTCAGCGGACGCTCATGGGCACCGCTTGAAAGAGCTCATATCAAGGCCTGCCGGGTAGCGACAAGAGCGGCATGGCGCCGCTTTTGTGTGTGGGCTTGTTTTAGCGGGCGCCTGAGCAGAACGCCTGCCGCTTGAACGTGGGGATTACTGGGGCAGCAGCGGAGCCGTACCGCCCAGGCTGGCCGCATGGGCCTGGCAATAAAGCACCAGCTTTTCCACGTCCTGCGATTTGTCGAACACCTCGTCGGCGCCGAGCTCGCGGCAGTAGTGCAGGATGTTTTCCTGGTTGTGGCTGGTCAGCACCACGACCTTCTGGCGGGCCGTGCGCTGCTGGCAGTCTTTCAGCACGCCAAAGCCGGAGCCTTCGGCGAGAAAGAGGTCGACGATTGCAAGGTCCCAGTCATCGTGGTGGGAACCCAGCCACTGGCGGGCACTGGACTCGGAATCGGCGTGGCCGACGAAACGCAGGGGTGCGATTTCTTCCATGGCCTCAACCAGTGTTTTGCGTATGTCCGGCTTGTCTTCGACAAGAAACGCGTTGATGACCATGGGTACCTCTGAAGTTAATCCATGAAGTTAGCCATCATCCTGCGCCGGGGCTGTGGTCGTGCATCACCGGGGGATGTAGGCTCAATCCCACTGTAGTTCAGCGGGCTCCCCAGAGCGGTAACGGTACGTAACGCTAACGGCTTAATCGCCGAACGGTCACGTTGCGCAGATTAATGGTGGTGTCCATGCTCGCCGTGCACATGGCGGTGGGCAATTTCTTCCTCCGAAGCAGCGCGCACGTCAGTCACTTTCAGGGTGAAACGCAGGGCCTTGCCGGCCAGCGGGTGGTTGCCGTCCAGCAGGACGGTGTCGCCCTTGATCTTCGTGACGTTGAAGACATGCTCGCGGCCGTCGTCGCCCCGGCCTTCGAGCTGGCCGCCCACTTTGACCCCGGGCGGAAACTGCGTGCGGGGGATGGTGCGCACCAGGCTTTCGTCGCGCAGGCCGAAGGCGTCCGCCGGCTCCAGCGCCAACACGGTCTGGAAGCCTTTTTCCTGGCCGTCCAGCGCTTCTTCGATCTTGGGCAGGGTGTTGCCATAGCCGCCGTGCAGGTAAACCATGGGGGCGCTGCTTTGCTCGACCAGCTTGCCCTGGGCGTCTGCCACCTTGTAGCTAAGGGTAACGGCGGTGTTTTTTCCGATTTTCATGGTGTTTTTCCAGATCTCTGGTGCGTGAAAAACGCTGATTCTCGCCGACCCGGGCCAAAACCGTCCGGACGGCCGGGCACCGCGGTGCAGTGCCCCCTTGAGGCGTGGGGGTTTGACGCGGCCTTGCAGCGCCGGTACGAGATCTTCATAGAATCATGCAACATGATAAGTTACATGAAATTAAGAGGCCGGCTTTCCGCCGTTTTGCATGCCCTGCTGCATATGGCCCATCGCCAGGGGCCGATGACGTCGGACGAGCTGGCGGCCTGCCTGCGCACGCACCCGGTGGTGGTGCGGCGCACCATGGCAAGCCTGCGTGATGCCGGTTTTGTGGTGTCGGAGCGAGGCCATGGCGGCGGCTGGGTGCTGGCGCGGGAGCTGGCTTCCGTCACGCTGCTGGACGTGCAGATGGCTGTGGGCGATGCCGGCGCGCCGGGCGCCGAAGAAGGCGCCCATGCGGACGGCTGTGTCATTGAACAGTCTGTGCAGCGCGCCCTGGCCGGCAGCCTGCGCGAGGCGGAAGCCCTGCTGATGAAACGCCTGGCGGAAGTCACGCTGGCCGACCTGTCGGCCGATTTCAACCGCGCGATGGCTGCGCACGCCCTGTCACCGGAGGCCTCCCATGCTGTATGACGCCATCATTGTGGGCGGAAGCTTTGCGGGGCAGTCTGCGGCATTGCAGCTGGCTCGCGCCAGAAGAAATGTGCTGGTGATCGACGCGGGCCTGCCGCGCAACCGCTTCGCCCCGGAGTCTCACGGCGTGCTGGGGCACGACGGCAAGCCGGGCTTCGAACTCCTGGCGACGGCCCGGGAGCAGCTGCTGGCCTATCCGACGGCAAAGATCTTCAGCGGCCGTGTGACCCGCATTGAAACCGGCGAGGCAGGATTTGTGGCGGAAGCGGAAGAGGGCATGCGCTGGTTCACCGGGCGCCGCCTGTTGCTGGCCACCGGCGTGACGGACGTGCTGCCCGACATCCCCGGCCTGGAGGCGCGCTGGGGCAAGACGGTGGTGCACTGTCCCTATTGCCATGGCTATGAAATCGGCGGTGGCGCCGTCGGTGTGCTGGGCACGGGCCCGATGTCGGTACACCAGGCGCTGATGTTTGCCGACTGGGGCGAGGTGACCCTGTTTACGCAAGGCGTGGTCGATGTGTCGGCCGAAGAGCATGGGCTGCTGGCCGCGCGCAAGGTCAGGGTCGAGCCCAGTCCTGTCGCCGAACTGCAGGGCACGGCGCCCGCGCTGGAAAGCGTGCTGTTGCAGGATGGCCGGCGCGTGGCGATCAAGGCCTTGCTGGTGGGCACGCAGGTGCGCATGGCCAGTCCGCTGGCTGAAGCGCTGGGCTGCGCGTTTGACGATTCACCGTTTGGCCCCATCGTGCGCGTCGATGCCTGGGGCATGACCAGCGTGGATGGCGTGTACGCTGCCGGCGACATGGCGCGCGTGCCGCACAGCATCACCTTCGCCACTGCCGGGGGTGTGGCGGCCGGCGTCAGGCTGCACTCTTCGCTGATCACGGAAGACGCGCAACGCGGGGAAACCGCAGCGGCATAACGCGGAAGAACGGGCGGAACGCGGCGTAAAAAGGCGGGGCTGGTTAAAGTGGTTGAAAGAGGCTGAAAAGGCCTCAATTGCCTTTTTTCACCCTGCTCACGCTTGCCCTGCCATGAACCCGTCCGAGACCGAAACCATTGAACTGCTGCCCGTGAACGGCGCCCCCCGTCAACTGTTTGTGCTGCTGCACGACGCGGGAGGCACGGCCACCGACATGCTGGAGCTGGGTAACCTGCTGGGCGGCGCATTTCCCGAGGCGGCGGTGCTGATTCCGGAAGGCCTTTCGGGCCCGCATGCCGATGCGGCAGGCGCTACCGCTGCGGGCAAAGATGACGCCGCTGCGCTGGCCGCGCGCGTGGAGGTTCTGGCGGCTTTTGTGCGTGCGCAGCAGCAGCGCTTTGAGATCCTGCAGTCGGACACCGCACTGGCCGGCTTTGGCGCCGGTGCGAGCCTGGCGCTGGCGCTGAGCGATGCGCACGACGGCCTGGCCGGCCGCCTGCTGGCCTTCGGCGGCGGCTACCAGATCTGGCCTGCAAAAGCGCCCGCACTCACCACCCTGCATCTGCTGCACGGGCAAAACGACGACGTGGTGCCGCTGGCACGCACGCGCGGCGACTTCGACCACCTGATGGAACTCGGCGCCGACGCCACCCTGGACGTTGCCGCCAGGCTGGGCCACGAGCTGCACCCCGCGCTGATGGACCAGGCCGTGACGCGCCTGCAGACCTGCGTGCCGCTGCGGCACTGGAAAGCCGTCTGAATAAACCCACCCCCGTCCGGGCTCACTGCGTGTAGCCCGTTCCCCCTCAAGGGGGCGGTGAACCGGTACACCCCTATCGGGCTCACTGCGTGTAGMCCTTTTCCCCTTGCAGGGGACGGTGCCTGCGGCCCGGCAAAGCCGGTTCCGCGGCCCCTGCTGGCTTGGAATCGGGTGCGGTGGCTCAGGGAGGTATTTCTTAAAGAAATAGTGCCTAGAGCCAAACAGAGTAAGCGCCAACAGCTCCTAAATTAATAGCATGTGGTGCCGGAAGCCGGACCTTCGGGAGGCTCGGGACGATTGGATAAGCGCTGTGCAACTGCAGTGTGCTCTTAAGCCAGCATGAGCCGCGGAACCGGCTTTGCCGGGCCGCAGGCGGGCGGCCCCCTCGGGGGGCAGGAAGCTACACGAAGTGAGCGACCGTGGGGGTCTTATCTAGCAAGGCCGCAAGGCCTTGCCCGCCAACTGCGGCTTGAGCAACTCCAGTTTGGCCATGAGCGGCGCATCAACGGCCGGGAGTTTGAGGAGCTGGCCGCGTATTTCAGGCTGCTCCTGCACCACCTTGGCGGTGCGTACGCCGCGCGTGGCGACCTTGGCCAGTTCACGCTCTGCGTCGGCCTGGGAGCTGAAGTGGCCGAGCGAGAGGCCAGGTCCCAGCGAGGAGTTGAGCAAGGGCTCAAACGACACGCCCATGCCGCGCAGCTCGCTGCGCTTTTTGGCCAGTGCGTCCTCGTTGGTGTATTTGCCCATGTAGATGATCCAGCGGCCCGGCTCCGAGCTGTTCTCGAGTGACCAGCTGCCGATGGGCAGGCTGGCCTCCAGTCCGAAGCGCAGGGCGATGGTCTGCTCGGGGGTGAAAAGGCCGGCCTGCAGGCATTCAGGGGCGGGCGGCGGCGCTGCAGCGGTGGTGCTGGTGCTTTCCAGCTGGCCGGCATCGGTGGCGCTCAAAAGGCGCATCGCCTTGGGCCGGATCTGCTGCGCCAGGCGCTGGGGCTCGGCCTGCACGACGGGTGCAAAACCGTAGTCGGCCAGCAGGCCTTGCGTCCAGGCGAAGTAGCCTGCGTTGGCCAGGACCAGCGCCAGCACCAGCAGCCTCAGCATGGGTCCGCGCCCTTCGCTGGCTGCGCCGCCACGGGCCGTACGCTGACTTCGGAGCTGGTGATTTGTTTCATGCCAGCCGCAGTATGCACCAGCAGCGCGCCGTTTTCGCCCACACCGTGGGCCGTGCCTTCCAGGCCGTTCTGGCCGTCGGACAGCTGCACGGCCCGGCCTGCCAGAACGTCGCGCGCCGCAAAACGCGCCTGGAAAGGCGCAAAGCCAAAGCGTTCAAACGCCTGCATCGCCTGCACCAGAGGCGGCACGATGCGCAGCAAGGTGGCGGGTGCGTCCAGCGTCGGCAGCAGCGTCTGCAAGCCGCCCGGCGGAATGCCGGGCATGGCGGGTGCGTCAGCCGCAACGGGGATTTCCACCGCGCGGATGTTGATGCCGATGCCGACCACCACGTAACGGATGCCTTCCCAGCTGGCGGTTTCCACCAGGATGCCGGCCAGCTTGCGGTCGCCTTCGGGTGTGGACAGCCAGAGGTCATTGGGCCATTTCAGGCCGATGCGGGGTTTGGCGGCCTGGCCGGAGGCGCTGCCGGCGAACGGCTCAAGGCTTTCGGCTACGCTGATGCCGGCCACCAGGGAGAGGCCGGACCAGTCGGCGGGCGCAAGCGGCAGGCCCAGCGAAAACGTGAGGCTGTCGCCGCGGCGGCTTTGCCACTGGCGGCCCAGCCGGCCGCGCCCGGCGGTTTGCTGTTCGGCCACCAGCAGCAGGGGCTCTGGACGGGGCAGGACACCGGGGCTGCCGCGAAAACGCCGCATCAGCTCGGTGTTGCTCGAATCAATCTCGGGCAGGACTTCCACCGTGAACCCCGGCAAGGACGGCGCCAGGGCCTCCCAGAGAGCTTCGGCGGGCCAGCGGATGGGGGATGTAAGGGGAGTGCTCATGAGAAGGTTGCAGCCGGTTGCGCCGGCGGCATGGCCTGTGAAGCGGGTTGAGCGCCTGCTCAGTCCTTCTTTTTCTTTTTGGGTTTCTTGCCGGCCTTTTTATCGGCTGCCTTTTTGTCAGCCTTGGCTTCAGCCTTTTTGTTGGCTTTTTTTGTGGACTTCTTTTTGTCCTTGTTCTTGTTCTTTTTCTTGCCTTCGTCGTCCTTGGGCGCCAGCAGGGTGCCGCGGCAGTTTTTGGCGCCGCACCAGCAGGGGTATTCGGCCAGCAGCTTCTTGGTGTAAGGCGCGTCGATGATCAGGCCGTAGTCGTAAAACAGCTCTTCGCCGGCCTTGATGTTGCGCAGCGCCTTGATGAAGACGCGGCCGCCCTCTTCGTCGGCTTCGCAGTTGGGCTTGCAGCTGTGGTTGATCCAGCGCGAGGAATTGCCGCCGTGTTTGGCGTCGATCACATGCTCTTCGTCGATGTGGAAGTAGAACGTGTGGTTGGGGTCCTTGGGGTCGTGCGGGTGGCGGCGCAGCGCCTCTTTCCAGTTGATGATTTCGCCGACATATTCGATCAGCGTTTCACCTTCAGCCAGGTCCTGCACTGCGAACACACCCTTGCCGTGGACGCCGGAACGCCGCGTCTGGATGCGGCGCCCGTCGGCAGCCGGAGCCGCGGGTTTGGAAGGAGATGCGGGGACTGCGGAAGCCTGGGTTTTTGACACGACGTATTTTTTTGGTATGGTTAATTCATGCATGTGCGCGTGCGTGCGCATGCGTGCGCACCCGCGCGCGTACATGCGCGAGAGCCGCTATTGTAGTGATGCGCCCAAGGAGTCCCCGTGTTCAACCGCAGAAACCTGATGCAGACCGCTGCTGCCCTTGCCTTGCCGACCGCGGCGGGGCTGGGCCTGCCGGCGTGGTCCAAAGGCGGGGAAAGCCCCTTGCCCAAGGCCGGCAGCACCCTGCCTTTGCCGGCCGTCACGCTGCTGGACGGCAGCGCCTGGAAGCCTGTCGAGGTGGCCGGAAAGACGCTTGTGGTGTACTGGTGGGCCAGCTGGTGCCCTTTTTGTGCGGTGCAGTCGCCCCATATAGAAGCTTTGTGGCGGGCCCAGAAGGCCAACGGGCTGGAGGTGCTGGCCCTGTCGATTGACAAGCAGCCGGCGGCCGCAGCTGCCTATATGAAGACCAAGGGCTACAGCTTTCCCGCCGGGATGCTGACCCCCGAGGTTGCCAAATTCCTGCCCAAGCCGGTGGGCCTGCCCGTGGTGGTGGTGCTCAAGGTGGCGGCGAACGGACGTGAAGGCAAAGTCGTATTTGCCGAAAGCGGGGAAATGTTCCCCGAAGATGTAGAAGGTTTGAAGAAGTACTTATGAAAACTCTGGTGATTGCAGAAAAACCCTCGGTCGCACAAGACATTGTGCGGGCGATCACGCCTACGGCCGGCAAATTTGAAAAGCACGACGAGTACTTCGAGAGCGACGAGTGGCTGGTCACCTCGGCCGTGGGCCATCTGGTCGAGATCCAGGCGCCTGAGGAGTTTGACGTCAAGCGCGGCAAATGGAGCTTTGCCAACTTGCCTGTCATTCCGCCCTACTTTGACCTGAAGCCCATGGACAAGACGAAGACGCGGCTCAACGCGATCGTCAAGCTGACCAAACGCAAGGACGTGGGCGCCCTCGTCAATGCCTGCGACGCGGGCCGCGAAGGCGAGCTGATCTTCCGGCTGATCCAGCAATACGCCAACAGCAAGCACCCGGTGAAACGGCTGTGGCTGCAGTCCATGACGCCGGCAGCCATCCGCGACGGCTTTGAGAGCCTGCGCACTGAAAAGCAGATGCAGGGCCTGGCCGATGCGGCGCGCTCACGTTCGGAAGCCGACTGGATGGTCGGCATCAACGGCACGCGCGCCATGACGGCCTTCAACTCGCGTGACGGCGGTTTCTTTTTGACCACCGTGGGCCGTGTGCAGACGCCGACGCTGTCGGTGGTGGTGGAGCGCGAGGAAAAAATCCGCAAGTTCGTGAGCCGCGACTACTGGGAAATCCACGCGACCTTCCTGGCCGAGGCCGGCGAATACCCCGCCAAGTGGTTTGACCCGAAGTGGAAAAAAGCCGCGGCCAATGCCGACAACACGGAGCCCGATGCCGAACTGAAAGCCGACCGCGTCTGGTCCGAGCGCGAAGCCATGGCGATTGCCGAAGCCGTGCGCGGCAAGTCCGCCACGGTGACGGAAGAAAGCAAGCCCACCACGCAGGCCGCCGGCCTGCTGTTTGATTTGACTTCCTTGCAGCGCGAGGCCAACGGCAAGTTCGGTTTTTCAGCCAAGACGACGCTGTCGATTGCGCAAAGCCTGTATGAACGCCACAAGGCCCTGACTTATCCGCGTACCGACTCGCGCGCGCTGCCCGAAGACTATTTGCCGGTGGTCAAAAAGACCTTTGAAATGCTGGAAAGCAGCGGCATGAAGCACCTGGCGCCGCACGCGGCGACGGCGCTGAAGGGCAATTACATCAAGCCCAGCAAGCGCATTTTCGACAATGCCAAGGTGAGCGACCACTTCGCCATCATCCCAACGCTGCAGGCGCCTAGCGGCCTGAGCGAAGCCGAACAAAAACTGTATGACCTGGTGGTGCGCCGCTTTATGGCGGTGTTTTTCCCGAGCGCCGAATACCTGGTCACCACGCGTATTTCCCAGTCGGTCGGCCACAGCTTCAAGACTGAAGGCAAGGTGCTGGTCAAGCCGGGCTGGCTGGCGATTTACGGCAAGGAAGCCGCCGATGAAGTGGCCGACGCCAAGGACGGCGACAAGGGCCAGAGCCTGGTGCCGGTCAAGCCGGGCGAAATGGTGCGCGCCGAGGTGGTCGAGGCCAAGGGCCTCAAGACCCGGCCGCCCGCCCGCTATTCCGAAGCGACATTGCTGGGCGCAATGGAAGGCGCCGGCAAGACGATTGACGACGACGAGCTGCGCGAAGCCATGCAGGAAAAAGGCCTGGGTACGCCGGCGACGCGCRCCGCCACGATTGAAGGGCTGATTGCCGAGAAATACATGCTGCGCGAAGGCCGCGAGCTGATCCCCACGGCCAAGGCCTTCCAGCTCATGACGCTGTTGCGCGGACTGGATGTGCAGGAGCTTTCAAAGGCCGAACTGACCGGTGAGTGGGAGTTCAAGCTGGCGCAGATGGAACACGGCAAGCTGAGCCGCGAAACCTTCATGGCCGAAATTGCCACCATGACCGAGCGCATGGTGGCCAAGGCCAAAGGCTACGACAAGGACACGATTCCCGGCGACTACGCAACGCTCTCAGCGCCCTGCCCCAACTGCGGCGGTGTCATGAAGGAAAACTACCGGCGCTACACCTGCACCGGCAAGAACGGCGACGACGGCTGTGGTTTCAGCTTCGGCAAAACGCCGGCGGGCCGCACCTTTGAAGTGGCTGAGGTTGAGCAGTTCCTGCGCGACAAGAAGATCGGCCCGCTGGACGGCTTCCGCTCCAAGGCCGGCTGGCCTTTTACCGCCGAGATGGTGATCAAGTTCGACGAAGAGACGAAGAACTACAAGCTTGAATTCGACTTCGGCGACGACAAGAATGCCGAGACCGGCGAGATCGTCGACTTTGGCGACCAGCAGTCGCTGGGCCCCTGCCCGCGCTGCGCCGCGCGGGTGTTCGAGCTCGGTAAAAACTACGTCTGCGAAAAGTCGGTGCCCACACTGGCCCAACCCACGCCCAGCTGCACCTTCAAGACCGGGCAGGTGATCCTGCAGCAGCCGATTGAGCGCGAGCAGATGCACAAGCTGCTGGAAACTGGCAAGACTGATCTGCTCGACAAGTTCGTTTCGATGCGCACGCGCCGCCCCTTCAAGGCCATGCTGGCCTGGGACAAGGAGGCCGACAAGGTGAACTTCGAGTTCGCGCCGTCCAAATTTCCGCCGCGCAAGCCGGCGGCGGCCAAGACCGGCACGGTGAAGACGCCTTTCGGCAAGACGGTGGCGGCCAAGGGCGCCGCACCTGCGGCCAAAAAGGTTGCAGCCAAAAAAGTCGCCGCCAAGAAGACGCCCGCCGCCAAAACCGCCAAGCCCAAAACGCCGCGCGTCGCCAAGCCGGGCGCAGGCCTCAAGCCCAGCGACGCACTGGCCGCGGTGATTGGCGCCGAACCGGTGGCGCGCACCCAGGTCATCAAAAAGCTCTGGGACTACATCAAGGCCGAAGGCCTGCAGGACGCGGCCAACAAGCGCGCCATCAACGCCGACGCCAAGCTGCTGCCGGTGTTCGGCAAGCCGCAGGTCACGATGTTCGAGCTGGCCGGGATTGTGGGCAAGCATCTGAGCGCGGAGTAAGCGGGCAGATGCGGGCGTAAATGCTATTCTTTTAATAGCTGCTGGCGCCCGCCCTGATTGCCTTGCAGGCCATTTTTATACTCAAACGAGGCGGATGCAACCCTCTCTGGGGCTGTTTCAGCTGCGCAGGCCGGGCTGCTCAGTGCAACTGCAGCGCGGGCCAGCCGCGCTCAGTCCCAATCGCTGCCAGCGTCGCATCGGCATTCACAGTCACCGGGTGTTTCACGGCTTCCAGCAGCGGCAGGTCGTTGATGGAATCGCTGTAGGCGGTGGTTTTGCAATCCTTGAAGCGCAGGCCGCGTGCGGTGAGCCAGGCATGCAAGCGCTCGACCTTGCCTTCGCGCATGTTCAGTACGCCGGTGGTGCTGCCGGTGAAACGGCTGCCCTGTATTTCGGGCTCGGTGGCAATCAGGTGCTCGATGTCGAAGTAGATTGCCGTGAGCTCGGTGATGAAGCGGTTGGTGGCCGTCGTCATGACCACCAGGTCGCCGGCCTCCAGGTGCTTGTCGACCAGTGCGATCGCAGCCGGTGTGATGCGCGGAACAATCCAGTCCGCTAAAAATTCCTGCCGCATCGGCTCCCATTCCTGGGCGGTGCGACCTGCCAGGGTGCCCACATAAAAATCGGCAAACTCCTTCAGGCCCACGGTGCCCGCCTTGTAGCGCGCTGCCATGTCGGCGTTGCGTGCGGTGAATTCCGTCTTGCCCAGGTAACCCTTCTCGATCAGGAAATCGCACCACAGCACATCGCTGTCGCCGTTGAGTACGGTGTGGTCCAGATCGAAGAGGGTGAGCTTCATGTTCAGGATTGACGAAGGTGCCAAGCCTTTGGCCGGGTGAATGTCTGGATACCGTAGGTGGACAAGGTCAGGCCCACACCGGAATCACCGTAGCCGCTCCAGGGCAAACGCGGGCTGACGCGGTCGCAGCAGTTCCAGTAGACGCTGCCGGCGTTGACCTGGGACAGCAGCGTCCTGGCGCGCTTTTCGTCTGGCGTGAAGACGCCGGCGGTCAGGCCGTAGCGTGTGTCGTTCATGAGTTTGACGGCTTCTGCATCGCCCGATACCTTCTGGATGCCGATGACCGGCCCGAAGCTTTCCTCGCGCATCAGCTCCATGCTGTGGTTGACGTTGCTGAACACCGTGGGTTCATACCAGGTGCCGGGTCCAGCGCCGCGCTTGCCACCTGCCAGCAGGGTCGCCCCTTTGGCTTTGGCATCGGCGACCTGGGCATCCAACACCTCTAGCTGCGGCGCGCGGGTGATGGCGCCGATGTAGGTGTCTTCGCTCATCGGGTCGCCGGTCTTGAAGGTCTTCACGGTGTCTACAAAGGCGGTGACGAACGCGTCGTAAATTTTTTCATGCACGTAGATACGCTCAACCGAGCAGCAGCTCTGGCCGGTGTTGTACATCGCGCCGTCGGCCAGCGACTCGGCGGCGGCCTGGGGGTTGGCGTCTTCGCAGACGTAAGTCGGGTCCTTGCCGCCCAGCTCCAGCTGGAGCTTGACCATGCGCGGGCCGATGGCTTTTGCGATCTTTGCCCCGGTGGCGTAGGAGCCGGTGAAAAAGAGGCCGTCCACCGGCTGCTCCATCAGCGCCGCACCGACTGCGCCGCCGCCGATCAGCAGCACAAACACATCTTGCGGAACACCGGCCGCATGCAGCAGGCGCGCGATGGCCTGGCCCGTCATGGCCGCATATTCAGAGGGCTTGTAAAGCACGGCATTGCCAGTCAGGAGCGCGGGAATGAATACATTGCCGCCGACAAACCAGGGGTAGTTCCAGGCCGAAATATTGGCGACCACGCCCAGCGGTGTGTGCTCGATCTGCTCGGTCATGCCGCCATCGGAAAACACGGTCTGTGTGGTCGTGGACGCGTCAAGCTCTGCCAGGAAAAAATCAATGCGGCCCAGCAGGCCGTTGAGTTCATTGCGTGACATCTTGATCGGCTTGCCGGTTTCTCGCGTCATGACGGCCGCCAGGGTATCGAGCTCTGCAACGATGCCGGCACGAAAGCGCGTGATGCAGGTCTTGCGCTCGGCCACCGGCACGGCGGCCCACGCAGCCTGCGCGGTGCGCGCCTGCTT
>NZ_JBFUGX010000005.1:0-21187 GCF_056402675.1 Polaromonas sp. P3_C2
GGCGGTAGATGCGGTTGATGCTGGCGTGACTTTTCATGGGAGTCTTTTCGGAAGGTCAGGAAATCCGGCTACCGCCTGGGCGAGCGGTGGAAAAAAGACGAGCAGCCAGCTCGCGCATGTAACCATAAGTATCCACCAATTGAACGTCCGGATGTATGGTTAAAAGGCGGCGTGTGGCATTTCGGAACACCGGCCTGGCCATGCGGGCACAGGGCCCCACTGGCAAAAAATTTTGCTATGCTTTTAATAGCTTCTTGCGCCCGTCTGCATTGCCTTACAGGCACTTTTAATGCTAAAAAAATAGCCAAAATTGCCTGAAAAGCAGTTTTTCACCGTTTTTCCGGCCCCATTGGGTTCGTTAGATGCAAAAAAGGCATTTTTTGGTCGATTTTTAAGCATGAAACCAGGACTTCAGGCAATACAGACGGGCGCAAGCAGCTATCAAAACAATAGCATTCAGAGCTATGCGTACAGCGCTCGACGGCACGGCGGCCTGGCAGTCAGCGCCTGTACCTGAAAAGCCCCACGCTTTTCACTTTGTGTAATGCGCTGCCCCTCCCAATGGGGCGCTGCGCCTGCGGCCCCTGCTGGTCTGAAGCCAAGGAAGCCGCTGCATGCGCTTGAGAGTTACTCGTTCTCGCCCGTGCTGCCGGCTTCGGCAGCGGCTGCCCTCAGGGCATCGACCTGCGCATCGGGGCTGGGGCCGATGCGGGGGTTCGCGGAGCGGTTCACGCCGGCCAGGTAGATCATCGCGCTGCGGTAGGCCTCGTCGATCAGGAAGTTGCCACCCGAAATCGTCAGCGTGCCACCCGTGATGTCATAGCCTTCCTGGCCCGACCAGGCGAAGTAGCTGCCGGGGTTGGTGCCGCTGGCGGCCGTGACGCCCGGCGCACCGGCGCCCGACTGCTGCGCACCGTTGTAGGCCACGCTGGTGTCGGGCAGCGTGAGCGGCTGCAGAAAGCTGCGCAGCAGCGGGCCGGTCTGGCCTTCATAAATGCGCCACGAGGCCGTGGAGCCGCCTTGGGTGGTGATGTCCCAGCCGGTGAAGGTGGCCGCCTGCATCATCTGTGCGGTGGTCTTGCCGGTGCCGCCTGCGCTGCTGCCCTGGCCGGACGTGTTGACGTCCCAATAGCTGTTGTTTGTCGCGGCCGTTCCGACCTGTTCGGCCACCAGCCCGCCTGCCATACCGGTAGCAGTGACGCGGCCGGTGCTGTAGGCGCGCGTGATGATGCCGTCCAGCGAGCTGCCGACCAGCCCGCCCACCTTGTCGTCGCCACTCACGGCGCCGCTGGCGTACGCGTCGGTGATGCCGCCCTGGCTGAGTTCGCCCACCAGGCCGCCAACCTCGTCAATGCCCTGCACCGTTGCCGTGCTGTAGACATTGCTGAAGGTGGTGCAGCAGCCCTGCCCCGCGATGGCGCCCACAAAGTCGGCGCCGGTGATGCTGCCGCCCACCAGCCCGAGGTTCTGGATGCTGGTGCTCTGCGTAAGGCCGAACAGGCCCACGAAGTTGTCGCCCGGACGGTTGATAAAGAGGTTGCGTATCTTGTGGTTGAGGCCGTCGAAGCGGCCCTCAAAAATACCTGGTGCGCCAACGCCACCCAGGGTATCGAAACCCGCGCCGGCGTTCCAGTTCACCGTGTCGCTCGCGTCGATGTCGGCGCCCAGCACGTAGTTGCCGGTGGGATTGCCGTTGATGCCCTGCAGGTCGGTGCCGGTGGTGCTGCCTGCCACGCCCAGGCTGGTGATGACTTTGTACGGGTCCGTGACGCCGTCGCTGCCCAGCCGGGTGCTGAAGTTGTCGCCAGCCCGCAGGTTGACCGGCGCGCGCACGTTGTACGTTGCAGTGTTCCCCGCATTGATGGCGCCCAGCCCGTATTCCAGTGCCAGCTTCCCGTTGGCGTGCTGCGAGGTGATGGACGCGTTGATGTTGATATTGCGCCAGGCGCTCAAGGTCAGCGTGGTGCCCGCGTTCCAGGTGAAGGCCGCGTTGACGTGGATGTCGCCGTTATCCGTGCCGCCTGCATTGTTGGTCGCCAGCGCCACATTGCCCAGGTTGAGGCTGGCGGCCAGGGTGCCCGCGCCTATGCCGCTGCCGGTCAGCGCACCGCTGCCCGCGGCGATGGTGAAGTCGGTCGGGTCTATCAGCCATGTGCCGTGGTTGCCGCCACCGCCTGCAGAGGCCAGCGTGGTGATGACAGCGCCGTCGGCCACCTTGACGTGTGCCGCGGACGTTTCGACAAAGCCGCCGTCACCGCCCGTGGGGGCCGATGCATCCAGCGTGCCGCCTGCGTTCACCGTGCCGGTGTCCATGTCGCCCATCAGCAGGATACGGCCGGCCTTGTTCTGCAGGGTTTTGGCTTCGATGATTCCGGTGTTGTTCACCGTGGCCGTGGTCAAGCTGTCCATGGCTTTCGCGGAAAGCAGTACTTGCCCGCCGTTCGCCTGGATCAAATGTTTGTTCTCGGCCAGCGCGTTAATGGCGCCCTGGTCGATGCTGTAGCCCAGCAGGCTGCCGTTATCAATGTTCAGCGTGACCTTGTTGCCTGCGGCCAGAAGTGCAGTGCCCAGCGATGCCGTCATCACGCCTTCATTGCGTACTTCGGGCGCCAGCAAGGCGAGGTAGCCACCCTGCCCCGCGTTCAGCGTGCCCTGGTTGACAACCGAGCCGACCGAGCCTGTGAACACATGGTTGCCGGACATGAAGTCGGCATTGCTCATGCCCAAGGTTGAAGCCACCAGTCCGCCCACGTTGACCTGGCTGCCCGCACCAAACAGCACGCCGTTCGGGTTGAGGATGAACACCTGGCCGTTGGCCGTGAGGCTGCCAAGCAGTTCGCTCGGGCTGCTGCCGGTGATGCGGTTCAGCGCAATGGCCTGGGCGTTGGGCTGGTTGAACACCAGCGCTTCATTGGCACGGGTAGACAGGCTGGTCCAGTCAATCGCCACGCGCTGGCTGGACTGGTTGATGGTGGTGGTGTTGCCCACCGTGGCCAGGCTGGCGGCGCCCGCAGACACGCTGGCGCTGGCGGCGTCTGCGGCCCGGGCCTGCTGGGCACCTCCGGCAAGCAGGAGCAATGCAGCGCTGCAGGCGGCGTTGAGTGTGAAGCCGCCCGTTGGCCTGGCACAGCGTCGGGCGCCACTCTTGCTGCGGCCCCTGGCGTTTTCGGCAACCGCTATCCACAGGCTTGACACTGCGTTCCAGACGAAGCGGTAAATGCGGTTGATGCCGGCATGGCTTTTCATCTGTAGCCTTTCGGGACAGGACGGGCGGCAATGCCCACAGGATATCTCTTTTCCTGCCGGCGATGGCCTGCCATCTGGGGCCACAGGCCCATGCGCCGCGCATGACAAATGCCATATTACGACGCCCCGGACCGGCGCGATAGCCTGGGTTTCGCGCATGGCGCAGCCCTGGGAGCCCTACTTGCTACAGTTTTGATAGCTGCTCGCGCTCGTCCTTGCTGCGCTACAGCCTGATTTTGCTGTAAAACTCAAGAATTGCGGCCGAACAGCCCTGCGCGAGTTACCTGCAGGGGGCGGGGCCGCCAGGGTCCAAGCCCCTGTCCGCTATGATTTTTATAGCTGCTTGCGCCCATCCCCATTGGGCTCAGGGCTTTTTTTCTTAAGAAATAACACCTGGCGACAAAGGGATGGCTCGGCGCAGGGGAAGTCACGTTGTGGCCTCTTCATAATCACCCCATGAAGTTTTCACACAGCTATCCCCATTCCATGGCCAGGAGCCACCCCTTGCGCAAATTCACCGGTTTGGCCCTTGCCACCTTGTTCTGCGGCCTCGCCGCTGCGCAGACGGCCAAGCCCACACCGCCCGCCCCTGCGTCAGTACCCTCGCCCCAACCCCTCGTTGGCACCTGGAGCTGGACGCTGGCAGGAAAAGCCTGCACCGAAACCTGGCAATACAGCGCCAAGGGCACCCGGCTTAACACCAGCGGCGAAGAAGTCACGCGAGGCGACTACGAAATATCCGCAGCGCCGAGTGCGCAGGGGTTTTACCGGCTCACCGACACCGTGACCGACAGCAATGGCAAGCGGGACTGCTCAGGCGACCTGCATGAAGCGTCGGACCCGCCGGTCGTGCGGTTCATCCAGTTCAGCCCCAAACAGGATCAGCTCATAGTGTGCAAGGAAGAGTCGCTGCAGGCCTGCTTCGGGCCCTTGAAGCGGATGCCGGGCTAGCGCCCTTGCGAGCGCTCAGCGGCCGCTGATCAGCGACTGCAAAACACCGGGGGTGAAATGCTCGCCGATGTAATCGGCCAGGCCGTCGAACACCGAGTCCAGCGTGGGCACCGTGGCGCCAAACAGCGCCTGCAGCACCGCCGGGTCTTCAAACATGCCGTGCAGGTACAGGCCCAGCACATTGCCGCGAATGTTCTGCCAGGCCAGGCCGTCGGCCATTACCGCGCTGGCCGTATCGCCCGCAGCGGCCAGCGCCGGGTGCTGCGCGGTCTGGCCGTGGTGGATTTCATAGCCCTGCAGGGCCACGCCTGACAAGGCTGCCCAGGCGCCATCTACCTCACCGAAGCGGGCTTGCCGCTGCCGCACCGTTTTATCTTCTTCAAACACGGTGACCACCGGCAGCAGGCCCAGCCCCGGCGCGTTGCCGTCTATGCCATGCGGGTCAATCAGCGCCTCCCCCAGCATCTGCAGCCCACCGCAAATGCCCAGCACCGCACCGCCCTGCCCTGCGTGGGCGGCAATGGCCAGGTCCAGCCCCTGCGCGCGCAGCCAGGCCAGGTCGCCGCTGGTGTGCTTGGAGCCAGGCAGGACAATCCAGTCGGCGCCGGCCAGGTCGACCGGGCTGCGCACCCATTTCAAGCGTACGCCCGGCACGTTTTTGAGAGGCTGGAATTCATCGAGGTTGCTGATGCGCGGATAGGCGATCACGGCAACCGTGGTGGAGACTTCCCCTGCCGCGGTACTGCGGTCGTCAAATACACCGTCTTCTTCGGGCAAGCCGTGTTGCCACCACATCGGCAACGTGGCCACCGTGGGGATGCCGGTCATGTCCTGCAGCATTTGTGGGCCGGGCGCCAGCAGTTTGGCGTCGCCGCGAAATTTGTTGAGCACAAAGCCCTTGATGAGTTTGCGTTCGGCTTCGTCCAGCATGGCCCAGGTGCCATACAGGTGGGCAAAGGCGCCGCCGCGGTCAATGTCGGTTACCAGCAGGCAGGCCGCATTGGCATGCTGCGCAGCGCGCATGTTGACGATGTCGCTGGACTTGAGGTTGATCTCGGCCGGCGAGCCCGCACCCTCCATCACCACCACGTCGTTTTCGGCGATCAACTCATCGAGCGCCTGCGACACCACCGGCCAGACCGAGGCACTGCGGCCGCGCCATTCCATGCGGGAGAGTTCGGGGTTGACCTGGCCCATCAACACGACCTGGCTTTGTGTGTCTTTTTCGGGCTTGAGCAGCAAGGGATTCATGCGCACGTCAGGCACCGCGTTGGCGGCGAGTGACTGGAAGTATTGAGCGGAGCCGATCTCACCCTGCGCTACGACCCTTGCGTTGTTGCTCATGTTCTGCGCCTTGAAGGGCGCTACTTTCAAACCCTGGCGCGCGTAGTAACGGCACAGCGCTGTCGTCAGCCAGCTTTTACCGGCGCCGCTGGTAGTGCCCAGCACCATGACACTTTTTGCACTCATGAATTTGTCCTGGAGAGTTGTTGCCACGCGTTGTGCAGGGCATCCTGCGCGGCTGGCGGCTGCACGCCCAGGCGCATATGGCCGGGCAAACCGAATGATGTCGTGTCGCGCAGCTTGATGCTTTGGGCGCGCAGTGCTGACAGCGCCTGCTGCAAGCTCAGGCCTTCGGGCAAGGCCGGTTGGGCGCAGAAGAAATTAGCGTCGCTGGGCAGGCAGTGCCAGCTCAATGATTCGCACAAACTGATCTGCCGGGCTTTCCATTCGCGCAAAGTATTGAGGCTGCCGGCGAGCCAGTCCTGCGCCTCTTTGCTCACCCAGGCTTGCAGCATGGCCTCGCCATGCGCGCCCACCGGCCACGAGGGGCAAAGCTGCTCCAGCGCGGCTACGCTGTCTTCTTGTTCCCCAGGCGCGATGACATAGGCCGCGCGCACGCCGGTCAGTCCCAGCGCCTTGTTGGGCGTCCACAGCTGCCAGATGGTTTGCAGTTGCTGCGGCGTGAGCGTAGGCGCAGCGCTGAGCCGCAGGGGCTCGTAAGCGCGGTCCAGCACGACGAGGGCCGACACTTCCTGACCTTCAACCAGCTCACCCAGGCCGCGATGTGCAGCACCCAACGGGCTGGAAGGCTCGCAGGCCCAGAGCAACTGCGCATCGTGCTGCTGGCTTGCCACCACCAGGCCATGCGCAACAGCCGCCTGCGCATAGTCGCCATAACTGTGCGGCGGCAGCCACACCGCGCGTGCGCCCTGCTGCGCGGCCAGGGTGGTCATGCGAAAGATGAATTCGCTGGCGCTGGCCGCCAGCAATACACGCGCCTCATCGACACGGTGAAAGGCCGCCAGTTGCCTGCGCAACTGCGTGTAGCCGGCGTCGGGGTAACGGGTGGCGTCAGCCTGGCGGACGGCAGCCAGCGCTGCAGGACAAGGCCCGCAGGCATTGCTGTTGGTGGAAAAGTCGTATAGCGGCACGCCCAGTGCGTCAGACCCACCGTGAATGCGCGTGGTGACCAAGCTGGTGTTCATGCCGATGCCACCAGCGCCATCAACAGCATCGCCAGGGCGGCAACCAAGGTCTGGGAGAACACCGCCTTCGAGGCCAGGGTTTGGGCCAGGGCCGTGTCCGATGCTTCAGGTGGCCGCCCTTGGGGGTTCAAGGTATATACGCCCGGCTTGCCGAGCGAGATACCCAGCGCCAACGCCATGGCTGCCATGGGCCAGCCGCTGTTGGGCGACGGGGTCTTGCAGGCTTCTTCGCGCAATGCCTTGAGCTTCAGCCCTCTTGCCGCCAACGCCAGCAACAGTGCCGTCAGGCGCGCCGGCAGCCAGGAGAGAACGTCGTCCGCGCGTGCCGCCCACTTGCCGGCCCATTCCCAATTTTTGCCACGGTAGGTGCCGCGGTAACCCCACATGGCGTCTGCCGTATTGGCAAAGCGGTACATGGCCGCTCCCGGCAAACCCAGCAACGCAAACCAGAAAACCGGGGCCACCACAGAGTCATTGAGGTTTTCAGCCAGCGACTCGATCGCGCTTTCCCGCACCTGGCTTTCAGTGAGCTGGGCGGTGTCGCGGCTTACCAGCCAGGAGAGGCGCTCCCGCCCTGCTTCCAGCGACTGGCCCAACGCCAGTTCGACCGCGCCGACTTCTTCGCGCAGCATGCGCCATGACAGCATGCATTTGAGCAACCAGGCCATCGGCACGGCCAGCAGAGCAGTGTCGATGGCGGCGCCCCAGGTAGGCGCCTCGACGTAGCCCGCCAGCTGCCAGAACACCAGTGCCTGCACCCCCCAGGCTGCTGCGCCCACCAATGCCACACCCACCCACCAGGCCAGTGTGCCGAGGAAAAAAGCCGGCCCGGGCGGGCAGCGCACGGTAATGCTTCCGCAGGCCCGAAGGTAGTTTCCCATCCAGACCACCGGATGCACACCTGTAGGTGGCTCACCGAAAGATTTGTCTACCCACAAAGCCAGCAACAGCACCACACCGAGCACGCACGCCGTGTACCCTGCCATGGAAGCAGGAACGGCAAAGGCATGAAAACTGGCCCACTGCATAAACATCTCAGCCGGCTTCCGGCTCACGCGGGGTGGTCTGGCCCCAGCAGTCTTCAAACACCATGTCGACCAGCGGGGCACGGCGCGCCCACTTTTCAGCCTGCAGCATGGGCTGGTCATAAAAGGCCTGGACCGGGCCCAGACACAACACCGCAATCGGCTTGCTGCCTTCAGGCATCTGCAACAGCCCGCCCAGCTGCTGCGGGTCAAAGATCGAGACCCAGCCCATGCCAAGGCCCTCGGCACGGGCGGCCAGCCAGAGGTTCTGGATGGCGCAGGCTGCCGAGGCCAGATCCATTTCGGGCAGGGTACGGCGGCCAAACACATGCTGCTCGCGCCCTGGCGGCAAGGCCACGACCAACACCTCGGCAGCATCGAGCACGCCCTGCACCTTGAGCTTCATGAACTCGTCTTCGCGCTCGCCCAGGGCCTGGGCCGTGAGCACACGTTCCTGCTCAATCAGCCCATGAATACCTTCGCGCAAGGGCCGATTGCGCACGCGAATAAAGCGCCAGGGCTGCATGAAGCCCACACTAGGCGCGTGGTGCGCGGCCGAGAGCAGGCGCTGCATCACATCGTCAGCCACCGTGCCGCCGCTGAAGTGGCGCATGTCGCGCCGCTCGAAGATGGCACGGTAGACCGCCTGTTGCTCGGTGTCGCTGAAGGCGTGGCCGGGTCGGGCCGCATCGGCCGGGCCCGCCCCGACGGCGGAGACAAAGCCCGTCACACCATTCACTGAGGAGCTTGCACCGCACCCGCTACGGGTACGTCTGCACGCTGCAGTACCACCAGCAAAGCCGGACGCACCCAGCGCTGGAAGGCCAAACCACTGACCAGACCCAGGCTCACCCAGAACGACAAAGACACCCAGGTTGTGGCCCAGATGAACTGCGTGCCGAGTTGTTCCAGAGCGGCATGGGCTTCGGGGCCAAAACCGGCCAGGGCATCACCTTGAAGCTTGGGCGCACCCACCACAAATGGCAACGCCAGCAAGGCTGCGGACACCAGCCAGCGCCAGGATGCGCGCACAAAACCGGCTATGGCGCAGGCACCCGCCGCACTGCTCACTGCCAGCACCCACCAGACCTGGCGGGCCTGCAGCGGCGCGGCTTCCATGCCGGGTACTTCCGCATGCAAACCCAGCGAAGGCCAGAGGTGAAAGCTCAACCAGCCAGCTGCAGCCACCACGCCGGCCAGGCGCAGTGAAGCCACCACGCCACCGCGTTGTGCGTCACGTTTGTAAAGCCACACGCCCATCACCGCAAACACCAGCAGCGCCATGCTGAAGGCGTGCAGCATGTTGGCCACCCAGGTCCAGCCAATGCGCTCGGCGCCGTTCGCGGGTTCCCATTCCTTGGCAACGCCGTGCTCATGCGCATGCGGCGCCGTACCTTCGGCATGCACGTGGGCAGCGGGAGCGGCGGCGGGCGCCGGAGCCTCTGCCTTTTGCTCCTCGTACACCTCGGCAGCCAGAATCAGCGGGGCGGCTTGCCAGCGCTGCACGCCGGTTTGCACGCTACCCACCACCACGGCAGTGGCCAGCGCCGCCCAGATCAATCGTTGAAAAACCATAGCTGTCTCCCGGTGAAAGTGCTGCTCAGTGGCAGGGTTTAACGGTGATGTGGCGCACATCGTGCGCGGCGTTGTGGGCCAGCGGGCTCTCGGCAAAAGCCACGCCGTACAGCACCACCAGGCCCAGCGCGGCGGCGCCCAGCAGCGGGCGCAGCACGGCCAGGCCGGGATTCAGGGTGTGAGAAGGGTTGTGGGTCAGCGTCGTTGGTTCAGTCATGGCGTTCTCCTTGGGGTAAGTGGGAAGGTGGGTGGTGAAAAAAACAAACTTAGTGCATTTGGCCGCTCATGTCGAGCCCAGGCCGTTCAAACCAACAGGGGGCAATCGGGCAAGGATACCGCTGCGCAGGCGATCGGGCCGTGCGTTGCGGGCCAGGTTGCCGTCGGCACTCTGCACGTGCAGTTGCGCGCAGGCAATCACCTGGGCTGCGGTCTCGGCATCGGGGGCCAGGTCGCCAAAGTAGTAGCTGAATTTGCCCCGGGCTTGCAAGGTCACGGTGCAGGCGCGGGTGCAGCCGCTCATGCACGCCTGGCCGCGCAACTGAAGACCCTTGTGCAGCCCGGTGTCCAGCTCACACACCAGCAGCGCTTCCTGAACCGCTTCGAACAAGGCCAGGCCATGGGCGGGCAGCTCACGCGATGCGCCCGGCGGGCGGCAGGTGGTGCAGACAATGATTTCGGTGTCGGACATGACGATCTTTTACGGTTGGTAATCCGGAGCCATGGCCAGGCGGTGCTCCGCGCCCCAGCGCATGGCCCAGGCGGCACAGCGGCCCAGGTTCTTTTTCGGATCGTCAAAATCGACAATCACCAGATGCTGCGGGGTCAACGGCGCCTGCGGTTGCTCCAGCGTGCGGCCATCGGTCAGCAGCCACAGCCAGCACTCCGTGGGGCCGCTCTTGCGCAGCGTGCGTTGCAGCAGGCGGTCGGCCTGGGCCAAGGCTTCGGCCAGCGGTGTGCCACCGCCACCGCCCACGGGGCGCAGGCGCTGGCTGCCGGAGGCGCGAGCGCGGCCGGGGGGCAGCAGCAGTTCCACACCCTGCCCGCCAAAGCGCAACAGCGCCACATCGTCGCCCTGCCGCGCGGCCTGCTCAATCATGAAGGCCGCATGGCCCTTGGCCAGCGCCAAGCGGCCGCGCTGGCGCATGGAACCCGAGGTGTCGAGCACGATGCAATGCAGGCGACTGCTGCGCAGCGCCACGGGCTGGTAGCGCAGGTGTTCGCGTTGAAGTGGCGCAGGCCCCTTGGCCACCACCGTAGGCAGCCAGGCAATGGCCGTGCTGCGCTGCGGCGCGCTGTGGGCACGTGCCATGGCGCCTGATGAAGGAATGCGTTGGGGCGGAGGCCACCGCCAGCTGCCAGGCCCGTTACGCGGGCGGCCGCTGGGGTGGCCTAGGCTTTTTTTGGCGGCCACCCGGCTATCGCGTGGACCTTGGTGGTGCCTTCGGGCTGGGCAGGCAACGCGCCCCAGTCGCCTTGGGGCGCAGGCGGTAAAGATGGCGCAGACGGCTGGTCTTGCAAGCGCTCTGGATTGTTTGTTGGTTGGGATGATCCGTTGCTATTTCGCGGTGCCTGCCCCGCACTGCCCTCGGGCCGGCGATGTGCCAGCGCCAGCTCGGCCACCGCGTCCACATCGTCCACAGTTACTTCGTTGCGCCCTTGCAGTGCCGCCAGCGCACGCGCGGCGCGCAGCATCACCAGGTCGGCACGCATGCCGTCCACGCCTGCCGCCATGGCGCAGGCCGCCGCATGGTGCAGCACCGCGTCCGACCAGGCCAAGCTTGGCAACGCAGCACGGGCCGTCACCAGTGCGGCACTGAGCGCGCGTTGTTCTTCCGCATGCTGCTCGCGCAAGGACGCAGGATCTTCATCAAAGCCCAGTCGGGCGCGCAGGATGGCGGTGCGCTCTGCAGCATCCACCGGATTGGCCAGCGCCACCGACAGACCAAAGCGGTCCAGCAGTTGCGGGCGCAGCTCGCCCTCCTCCGGGTTCATGGTGCCCACCAGCACAAAACGTGCGGCATGCTGCTGTGAAATGCCGTCGCGCTCTACCGTGTTGACACCGCTTGCGGCCACGTCCAGCAGCGCATCCACCAGCGCGTCGGGCAGCAGGTTGACTTCGTCTACATAGAGCACGCCGTTGTGGGCGCGCGCCAACAGCCCGGGCGCCAGGCGCACCTGGCCGTCGCGCAGCACGTCTTCCACATTCAGCGCGCCCACCAGTTGCTCCAGGCTGGCGGCCAGCGGCAAGGTGACAAAGGGCGCACCGGGCAGCAGCGCGGCCAGCGCACGCGCCGCGGTGGACTTGGCCGTGCCACGCGGGCCGCTGATCAACACACCGCCAATGCCGGGGTCTATGGCTGCCAGTTGCAAAGCCAGCTGCAACTGCGGCTGGCCGACCAGCGCGGTGAATGGAAAGGCCGCGCGGGTGGCGGGCTCAACAGGAATGTTCAGTTCAGGAATGTTCATGGTCGTGCTCATGTCAAAGGTCCTTCTCCGTGTTCTTCAAGCCGGCGCTCCAGCGCCAGCAAATGGTCTTCGATGCGATCGCGCTGGTCGCCCGGCGCCTCCCACAGGCCGCGCTGCATGGCCTCCAACAGGCGCTCGCCAATGCTGCGCAGCGCGCCGGGGTTGTGCTGCTGCAAAAACGCGCGGTTGATGTCGTCGTGCAAATAAGCATCGGCCACCAGCGCATATTGATGGTCGCCCACCACGCCCGTGGTGGCGTCAAATGCAAACAGGTAGTCCACCGTGGCGGCCATCTCAAAAGCCCCCTTGTAGCCATGGCGGCGCACGCCTTCCAGCCACTTGGGGTTGACGGCGCGCGAACGCACCACGCGCGCCACTTCTTCACCCAGCGTGCGGATGCGCGGCGCACCGGGCACACTGAAGTCGCCGTGGTACAGCGTGGCCGGTGCGCCCGCCAGGTGTTCGACTGCCACCGCCATGCCGCCCTGGAACTGGTAGTAGTCGTCCGAATCGAGCACGTCGTGCTCGCGGTTATCCTGGTTGTGAAGTACTGCGTCCAGACCGGTAAGGCGCTGCTCAAAGCTGCCGCGTGCGGCCACGCCGTGCTCGCCCTGCCCGTAGGCAAAGGCGCCAGCGCGCAGATAGGCCTGTGCCAGGTCGGCGCCGTCGTTCCAGCGGCCGCTGGCCATGACCTCCTGCAGACCAGCGCCATAACCGCCGGGGCGCGGGCCAAATACGCGCCAGGTGGCTTCGCGCTGGGCGTCTTCCGCACTCAATCCCTTGGCTTCTGCCTCAGCGGCTTCGCGCTGCACACGGGCGCGGATGGGGTTCACGTCGTCGGGCTCGTCCTCTTCGCTGATCGCGGCCACGGCACGCACCGCAGTGTCGAACAAGTCAATCACATTGGGAAAGGCATCGCGAAAGAAACCCGACACGCGCAAAGTCACATCCACGCGCGGACGGTTCCTGATAGCCATGGGCAGCACTTCAATGTCCACCACCCGGCTGCTGCCGTCGGCCCACTTGGGCCGTACACCCAACAACGCAAAGGCTTGTGCAATATCTTCGCCGCCCGTGCGCATGGTGCTGGTGCCCCACACCGACAGGCCCAGGCAGCGCAGCATCTCGCCATGGTCTTGCAGGTGGCGCTCAATCACGCGCTCAGCCGCCGCGGCGCCCATGGCGTAGGCGGTCTGTGTGGGCACGGCGCGCGTGTCCACCGAATAGAAGTTGCGGCCGGTGGGCAGCACGTCAGGCCGGCCACGCGAGGGTGCACCGCTGGGGCCGGCGGACACAAACTTGCCTGACAGGCCGCGCAGGCATTGAGCAATCTCTTGCGGGCCGCAGGCGTCCAGCCGCGGACGCAGCACCTGGCGCATCCGTTGCAGCACCGGGGCGGTGTGCGGCCAGGCAGTGGCATCCCAGGGTGCATGGGCCACCACGTAGTCAGCGACAAGCTGGCGGGCCAGCAGCTCCAGCCGCTCGCGTGTATGGCCGGCGTGACGCCAGGCTTCGGTACTCATGTCTTGCAACACCGGAGGGAATGGGCCGCCCCAAGGTGCGGCCCATTCGGGGCTCAACACGCTGAAGCCGCCCACACTATCCAGCTTCAAATCCTGAGCCAATGCCATCAGCAAGCTGCGCTGGCCGGCGGCCGTACCACCTGGAAAACGCGCCAGCGCCACCAGCGTGTCGATTTGCTGGCGGCCCTGTGGTGATGTGCCCAGGATGTGCAGCCCATCGCGGATTTGAGATTCCTTGATCTCGCACAGGTAGGCGTCCAGCCGCAGCAGCAGCGCCTCACGGCTGGCGTCATCAGTGGGTTTGGCAAAACCCAGCTCCGCATGCAGGCCTTCACTGAGCACGCGCTCCAGGATGTCGACGCGCAGGCGTTGGGCGCGGCGTGGGTCCAGTGACAGGGCCTCGTAATACTCGTCCATCTGCCGCTCCAGCTTTTGCAGCGGGCCGTAGGTTTCGGCGCGGGTCAGGGCCGGCATCAGGTGGTCGATGATGACGGCCTGCGTGCGGCGCTTGGCCTGGCTGCCCTCGCCGGGATCGTTGACGATGAAGGGATACAGGTGCGGCAGCGGGCCCAGGATGGCGTCGGGCCAGCAGTTGGCGCCTAGCGCCACGCTTTTGCCGGGCAACCATTCCAGATTGCCGTGTTTGCCCACATGCACCACCGCGTCGACCGCAAACTGGCGGCGTAGCCAGAAGTAAACCGCCAGGTAGTTGTGCGTGGGCACCAGGTCGGCGTCGTGATACGTGGCAACCAAATCCAGGTCTCGCCCGCGCGCGGGCTGGATGCCGACAAACACATTCCCCAGGCGCAGGCCGGAGACCATGAAGCGGCCGCTGCGCACCATGGGGTCCTGTTCGGGGGAGCCCCACAGCGCGTTCACTGCGTCGCGGCTGGCAGCGTCCAGTTGGTTGAAGTCCTGCAGGTAGTCGGCCATGGCAAGACTCTGGCCTGCCGGCCGGATATCGTTCGCGTCCAGGTTGTTGGTCACGCCTGCCATCAGCGCGGCGATCAGTGCGTCACCGCCTTCGGGCAAGGCACCTGTGACATAACCTGCGTCCTGCATGGCGCGCAGCAGGGCCACCGTGGAGGCCGGGGTGTCCAGGCCCACGCCATTGGCCAGGCGCGCGTCATCGTTGGGGTAGTTGGCCAGGATCAGCGCGACGCGTTTGTCAGAATTTGGCTTGTCGCGAAGTACGCACCACCGGCGCGCCAGCTCAGCCACAAAGGCCATGCGTTCGGGTTCGGGCTGGTAACGCACCACGTCCACCTCGGTGCGTTCATCGCGCCAGGCCAGGCCCTTGAAGCTGATGGCGCGGGTGCCGATGCGGCCGTCCACCTCGGGCAGCACCACTTGCATCGCCAAATCGCGCGGCGCCAGGCCATGTGGGTCGGCCGCCCACTGTTCTTGCGCACAGCCTGCGGTGATCAGCTGCAGCACGGGTGCGTCGCCGGCCAAAAGCTCCATCTGTGCGCCCTCCACGCTGTCAACGTCGTCGCCATCGAGTGCGGTGATCGCAAAGCTCGTGGCGTTCAGCACCACGCCCACACCGTGCTGTACGGCCAGCGATTGCAAAAGCGCGAGGCTGGCAGGGTTCTTCAGCGAGTCCACGGCCACAGCCACAGCATTGAGACCCACCGCGTTGAGTGCGGCCAGCATGGCATCAAACACCGCCGTGTTGCCAGCTTGTACATGGGCGCGGTAGAACACCAGCAACGCCGCAGGAGCTCCGTCACGCCACGCCTGCGGCACAGGTGACTGGTAGACCAAGGCCGGTGGTAGCGCCGCAGGCGGCGTGGGTCGTGCGCCCAGGCCAAAAGCGGAGTGGCCTATCAATTCAAAAAAGTTGCGGGCGTTGTCACGGCCGCCTTCGCGCAGGCAGCGCCAGAGCTGGCGGCAATCTTCATGTGGGGCGGTGCTGCGCAGCAGCAGCTGCAGGTCTTCGCTCGCATCACCCGAGAACAGGGCCAGCCACTGTCCGCGTTCGCGTGCCAGTTCGCGCACGCGCTCCACCACATAGGCCCAGTCGCTGGCCGCGCCCAGGTGGTCGATCACCACCACGCGCGCATGCTGCAGCACATCGTCCACATACATGTCCGCCGACGCGGGCTGGCGCAGCCACATCAGGTTCGCCAGGCGCACTGTGGGAAAGTCCTCGGGCAACGCACCCGCCGCATCGGCCAACAGCGACAGCGTGGTATCCGCCGCGCTGAGCACCACGATGTCACCCGGCGTTTGCTCCACGCGCACCACGCCCTGGCCACCGTCTTCAACGTGGCCGCCGGGGCGGGTGGAGAGCAAATGCATGTTTTATTTCACAAGGTAAGGTTGAACAGTCCATCCTGGCGCAGGTCGATGGGGCGCTCTGCGCAGCGGCATAAAGGAGGAGCCCGCAGGGCGGAGGACAGCCGCGGAGCGGAGTGCCCCGTCGGCCTGTGCCCGCCACAAAACTAAAGCTTCAGCGTGCATTTGGATTCAAGCCGCGACGGGTGCCGCCAGCGCCGCACTCAACTCAGCCTGCAACACAGCCGCATTGAGCTCGGAACCAATCAGCACCAGGCGCGACTGGCGCACTTCATCCGCACGCCAGGGGCGATCGAAGTAGCTGTCAAAGCGCGTACCGACGCCCTGCACCACCAGGCGCATGGCCACACCGGGCAAGGCCACAAAACCCTTGGCGCGGTAAATCTCGTGGCGGCCCACCACATCGCGCAGCGCGGCCAGCAATGCTTCGCGGCCGGTCACGTCCAGCGCCACCTGCACCGAGTCAAACGCATCATGGTCGTGGTCTTCTTCCTCGTCGTGATGCGTCTTGCGCTGGTCGATCTGGTCTTCCACTGCGCGCTCCAGGCCCAGCAACACGCCAATATCGATGCGGCCATGCTGCGCATGCACCAGCTTCACACCGGGCAAGGTTTCGGCGCGGATGGCGGCTTCCACACCCACCAATTCTTCGGCCGTCAACCCATCCGTCTTGTGCACGATCACCAGATCCGCCGTGGCCAGTTGATCTTCAAACAACTCGTGCAGCGGCGAGTCGTGGTCCAGGTTGTCGTCGGCGCGGCGCTGGGCGTCCACGGCCACCGGGTCGTCGGCAAAATCACCGGCGGCCACCGCAGGCGCGTCCACCACGGTCACCACCGCATCCACCGTGAAGGTGTTGCGCAGCGCGGGCCACTGGAAGGCCTGCACCAGCGGCTTGGGCAGTGCCAGGCCAGAGGTCTCGATGATCAGATGGTCGATCTGGTCACGGCGCTTGGCCAACTGCTCCATCACGGGCGCGAACTCTTCCTGCACCGTGCAGCACAGGCAGCCGTTGGCCAGCTCATACAGCTGGCCATTTTCTTCACCGTTCTCGTCGCAGCCAATGCCACAGCCGCGCAGCAGTTCGCCGTCGATGCCGAGTTCGCCAAACTCATTGACGATGACTGCAATGCGACGGCCCTGCGCGTTGGCCAGCAGGTGGCGCAAGAGCGTGGTCTTGCCGCTGCCCAGAAAGCCGGTGACGATGGTGGCGGGAATTTTTCGGGTTTGCATAAGAGTCTCTCGGGTAAAGAAAATTAACGGGGCGCGTCACGGGGAGGCAGGGCCTTGAGGCACTCCACCAGCATCTGGGCGGCCTCGCCCAGGCGGGGGCCAGGGCGTGACAGCAGGTCCATGCGTTCAGTATCCAGCAGGCACAGCTGCTGCTGGCGCACTGCCGGCAGTGCACTCCAGCCGGGGCGGTCTGACAGATTGGCCAGCGTGGCGCGCGGGCCAATGATGAGATCGGGGGGGCGGCGCAGCAGCAGCTCGGGGTTGATCCTGGGGAACAGGCCCAGGTCGCCGCTCACCACATTGACCAGGCCCAGCCTGGCCACGGTCTCGCCAATAAAGCTTTTTTCGCTGGCGGCAGACGACCCTGCCCCCACTTCCACATACACGCTGCGCCCGCGCAATGCGGCGGGCATGCGGCCCGCGGCGATGTCGAGTTCGGTGTCGATACGGACTATCAGTTCGTTGGCGCGGGCCGGTTCACCCAAGGTGTCGCCCAGCTTCACCAGCATGCGTTTCAGATCCGAATGGGTGCGGGCATCCAGCATCATCACCGGCACGCCCAGCGCCTGCAGGCGTTCCCCCGCGCGGCTGCGCGGACCCAGCAAGACCAGATTGGGACGCAAGGTCACAATGCGCTCGACCTGCGCGTCTTCCAGCCCGCCCACCTTGGGCAGCGCCAGTACCGGAACGGGCCAGGTGGAGTGGCGATCGGTGCCCACCAGCTGCGCGCAGCGGCCCAGCGCACACACGGCTTCGGTCAGCGAGGGCGCGAGCGTGACGATGCGCGACACCGGCTGCGAGCTCTGCGCCATCGCGAAGCTGCAGAGCAGCCCGAGAACTGCCAGCAACGAGACCGTGGGCAGCAGGCGCAATGCCATACGTGCAGCAAAACGTGAGCGGAATTCCTCTTCACCAGCCGGGGCCGCGGAACCGGCTTTGCCGGGCCGCAGGCGCAGCGCCCCCTCGGGGGGCAGCGCATTACACGGAGCCGAAGGCGAAGTGAAAAGCGTGGGGGCCATATTTCTAATCTTCAATGCCACGTTGCGCGGGCACGCCCGCCTTGAAGTGGTGCTTGATCAAAGTCATCTCCGTCACCGTATCCGCCAGGTCCACCAGCTCACCCGGTGCATTGCGGCCCGTCAACACCACGTGCACATGCGGCGGGCGCTCGCGCAGGCAGGTCAGGATGGTTTCCAGCGGAATCCAGCCGTAGCGCAGCGGGTACATGATTTCGTCCAGCACCACCATGAAGTGCTCGCCGGCGCGAATGGTGGCTTCTGCCTTGGCCCAGCCGTCGAGCGCCAGTTGCGCCGAATGGTCCAGGTCGCGGCTCTTCCAGCTGAAGCCGTCGCCCAGGCCTTCAATAGGAATACCCAACTGCTCGAACAAGCGGTGCTCACCAAAGCGCGCCGTAGGCACCTTCATGAACTGGTAGACCTTGACGGCCTTGCCCCGGCCGTGGGCACGCAGGGCCAGACCAAAGGCCGCCGTGCTCTTGCCCTTGCCGTGGCCGGTATTGATCATGATCAGGCCACGACGCTCGGCCGTGGGAACGACACGTTCGTAATCGACGGGTGGGGTTTCAATTTGCATGGGGGCTCTCTTTGCAGGATGGTTCACTTTGGGCAGCGCAATCCACTGCCCTTGCAAGGGGTGGACGGCAATGCGTCCGTCAAATACGTCTTCCAGTGCGCGGTGGGTGGCCAGATCGGCGCAGGCGCCTTGGTGGGTGATGCGGCCTTCAGCCATCACGACCATGGTGTCGGCTTGCAGCGCCATGGTGATCTCATGCAGCACGCTCACCACGGTTTTTCCTTCAGCCACCAGGGCACGCACCACGTCCAGCCAGTCGGCCTGGTGCGGCGGGTCGAGGTTGGCCAGGGGTTCGTCCATCAGCAGCACCTGAGCTTGCACTGCCAGCGCGCGGGCCAGCAGCACACGCTGGCGCTCGCCGCCCGACAGCTGCCCCAGGGCGCGCTCGCGCCAGTCCCAGGCGCGGGTGGCGCGCAGAGCCTGCTCCACCGCAGCACGGTCGGCAGCGCTGGGCGGCGCCAGCCAGGCCTGGTGCGGCAGGCGGCCCAGCATGGCCACGTCCCACACCGTCAAATCATCGGCAGAAGTTTCGTTTTGGCCCAGCCAGGCCAGCTGGCGGGCACGTTCACGATGCGGCAGGTTTTGCATCGGCTGGCCCAGCAGCGTGACACTGCCGCTGTGCGGCAGCACGCCGGCCAGCGCCCTGAGCAAGGTGGACTTGCCCGCACCGTTGGGGCCGACGATGCTGGTCCACCGGCCCGCTGCAATGTCCAGGCTGATGCCGTGCAGCACGTGTTGCTTTTGCAAGCCATTTCCGAGGCTGGCCCTTATGGAGTCTGCGCCAACAGCTATTGAATTTATAGCATTTCTCATGCCGCGCGCCCTCCGCCCAGGTTGCTGCTGCGATGCATCAACCACAACAGGTAGCCGCCGCCCAGCACCGCGGTGAGCATGCCCACGGGCAATTCCTGCGGGGCAATCAGCCAGCGTGCCAGCGTGTCGGCAGCCATCAACAGCACGCCACCCATCAGGCTGGAGAGCAGCATCAGGTGGGCGTGCGTGGTCTTGACCACCGAGCGCACCAGATGCGGCGCGGCCAGGCCCACAAAGGCAATCAGCCCGGTTTGGGCCACCGCGGTGCCCGTGGCCAGCGCCAGCACCGCCACCAGCGCCGCCCGCATGGGCGCCACGGGCAGGCCCAGGCTGACGGCGGTGGCGTCGCCCAGGCTCAGGCCGTCGAGCACGCGCGCCAGCAGCCACGCCGCCAGCACACACACGCCCCAGACACTGGCCATGAGCACGCACGAGGTCCAACCGACAAAGGCGGTCGAGCCCAGCATGAAGGCCTGCATGGCCTGCAACGATTCGGGCGAGAACAGCAGCACCAGGTGCGTCATGGCACCCAGCACCACGCCCACCACCACACCGGCCAGCAGCAGGCGCAGCGTGTGGCCCACACCGCGCGACAGCACCAGCGTGAGCATCACCGCGAACACCGCGCCCAGAAACGCCGCACCGGTCAGCCCCAGACGCACCCACAAGCTGCTGGAGAACACGCTGACGGCCATGCCGCCACTCATCATGCTTCCTACCGATCCTCCCAACATACCGGCGCCCCCACCCAAAGCGGCCAATGCCAGCGCCACGCCCAGCGAAGCACCCGAGGCGCTGCCCAGCAAATACGGATCCGCCAGCGGGTTGCGAAACAGGCCCTGGGCTACGGCACCGGCCAGGCCCAGCAAGGCGCCGGCGGCCCAGGCACCCAAGGTGCGCGGCAGGCGGATCTGCCAGATGATTTGCTGTGCCATGGCGGTTTGCTGCGGGTCCTGTGCGGGGTTGAGCAGCGGACGAATGAGGTTCTCCAGCCCCGCGCTGCCCACACAGATGCCCAACGCCACCAAAGCCAATGCCCCCAGCACACCGGCCCAGACCAGCCAGAAAACGCGAGCTTGCATCATGGTTTGGCTCCCGGGGCGGGCGCATTTTTCAGCAGACATTGGGCCATCAGGCGCGCACCTTCAGCCATGCGCGGACCGGGGCGTACCAGCATGTCAGCCTCGTCGGGTGGAAAGATGCAGACCCGCTGCTCGCGCAGTGCGCGGATGCTTTGCCAGCCGGGCCTGGCTGTCAAACCGCCGGCGCTGCGCTGGCCGATCATGATCAGGTCAGGGTTGGCGCGAACGATGTATTCGGGGTTGAGCTTGGGGAACGGCCCGAGCTTGGCCGGCACGATGTTTTTGGCACCCAGGCGCGTGAGCGTTTCACCAATAAAGGACGACTCGCCCGCCGCATACGGGCCCTGGTTGACCTCAAAGTAGACCTTCACATTGCGCACGCTGACCGGCAGCGACTGGGCCGCCGCGGAGACACCGACGTCAATCGCACGCCAGATGCGCGCGGCATCGGGCACATCGAGCAACTGGCCCAGCTTGAGCATCACACGCTGCACATCGGCATGGCGCTTGGGCTCCAGGGCCACTACCTTGATGCCCAACGCCTGTAGCCTTTCGCCCGCGCGCGACGAGGTGGCCATCAGCACCACATCGGGCTTGAGTGCCACGATCATCTCGATATTCGGGTCCAGCCCGCCACCGACCTGAGGCAGCTTTTGCACGCTGGCCGGGAAGTTGGAATAGCGGTCTACCCCCACCAGACGCTGGCATTGGCCCAGCTCGCACACGGTCTCCGTCAGCGAAGGTAGCAGGCTGACAATACGCTGCGGCGCGGCGGGCAAGGTGACGGTGACCCCTCGGTCATCGGTGACCTGCAAGGCACGAGCGACACCCGCCAGACCAAAGGTAAAGGCAAACGCAAAAACGAGCATTACCAAGACGCGGGGCGGCAG
>NZ_JBFUGX010000006.1:0-21103 GCF_056402675.1 Polaromonas sp. P3_C2
GTGTGGAGCATTCGCAAGCTGCGCCGCTATGCCAACGCCGTCGGCCAGGGCGAGAAACCCGCGGTTCCGCAGATACCGGGCGAGCTTGGCGATCTGGCCATGGCAGTCGATGCCATGCGCCTGAAGCTGGAGGGCCACGAGTACATAGAAGATTACGTGCGCGCCCTGACCCATGAGCTCAAGAGCCCGCTCGCCGCGATCCGCAGCGCAGGCGAGCTCTTGCAGGACGAGCTTCCCGAACACGCGCGCCGCGAGTTTTCCGGGCAGGTACTGGCCCAGTCCGGCCGCATGCAGGCGCTGGTGGACCGCATGCTCGAGCTGACGAAGCTGGAGCAGCGCCATACAGAGGTAGAGCGCGAGCGCCTTGCGTGGGCCGGCTTCCTCCAGTCTTTTGAGCTGGAGACCGGCGCCGGCCGGACCCAGCATGCGATCAAAGTCGTAATCCGTCCGGAACATGCCGGCGTGCATGCGGAGCCCGGCTTGCTGGGCCTGGCGCTGAGCAACCTGCTGGAAAACGCGCGCTCGTTCGCACCCGAGGGCTCGGCGATCACCCTGGAAGCGGGGCCAGACTTCATCGCCGTGCAAGATGCCGGGCCCGGCGTGGCGGACTACGCCCTGCCCCGCCTGGGCGAGCGCTTTTTCTCGACCGTGCGGCCCGACGGACACACCAAAGGCTCGGGCCTGGGGCTGGCCATCGTGCGGCAGATCATGCTGCTGCACGGCGGGCGCATGGTGGTGCGCAACACGCAGCCCGGGTTGCGGGTCGAGCTGCATTTCTAACCGCGGCGCGCGCATCACGCGGCCACCTTTGCCGGTTCAGGTTTGACCGGTTCAGCCTGTTTGAACCGTGCGTACCAATCTACCTGCCGCGTCAGCATCATGATGGCCGCGAGCACGGCGAACAAGGCCACTGCACCCAGCAGCAAGGCTGTTTGCTCCATCCGCAGCAGCACAAACAGCATGCCGTACAGCGTGGTGATGCCCAGGCCAAACGGCAGGCCGCGCGACCAGCGGCCCAGCATGTGGCTGGCGTAATACGTCAGCAGAAGCACACAGGCGGCGGCGGCAATCGCATAAGCAGTTTCAAAGGGCATGTGCTCCGAAAGGCTCACAAGCAACAGGAAAAACATGCTCATGGCCGCACCCACCAGCAGGTACTGGATCGGGTGCACGCGCAGTGACTTCATGAACTCGAACAGCCCCACGGCCAAAAAAGTCAGGCCGATAAACAGCAGACCGTATTTGGTAGCCCGGTCGCTGAGCGCGTAGGTATTGGAAGGGTCGACAAAGGTCACGCTGAAGGCCTCCACGCAGGAGTTGGTGGCCGAGCCATCGCTGTAGGGCAGGCAAACGCTCTTGCGCTTGCCCGGGTCGGGCTGCGCCACCTCCTGCTGCGCAGTGCTGGCCAGCGAGCTGACGCGCCAGCTGGCTTCAAAACCCTGGTCCGTCACTTTGCGGTCCACCGGGAGAAACTGCCCGCCAAAACTCGGGTGCGGCCAGTTCGACGTGAGCTGCACCCRGGTGTCGCCACCTAACGGCACCACCGAAATACTTTCGGTGCCCACGAGTTCAAGTTCCAGTTTCGCCTGCAGCGGCGCCGCTCCCACCATGGCCATGGGTAACGGCGCATGCACGCCGCGCGGGTAGCTGCCATAGAAGGTACCGGGCTTGAGCGCCAGCACCTGCTCGCCGATCTTGACGCTGGCATGGCGGATGCCGCGCGAGTCGGACACCGCCATCATCAACAGCGGCTGGCCGCAGTTCATGCGTGAGCCGGCGTGTTCGGCCACGGGCTTGAGTGCTTCGGTGTCGGTCCATTCGGCCACGATGTCGGCCTTGAGGTTAAAGGCCTGCGTCGCATGCAGGCCGCGTGCCCGCGCCTCGAGTTTGCTGCCGCCCTTGACGGTCAGCGAAGCCGGCGCGGCCACCAGGGTGAACTCACGCCGCTCGGTTTGTACTTTCTTGTCCTCATACTTGATGTCCCACTCCTCGGTGCAGGCCCGGTGGATAAGCGGGCCGGTCAGCGTCTGCGGGCCGGCCAGGCTCTGCGCCACGCTCTGGATGGCAATTTGCCGGTAGGTCTGGCGGTCGTGCACCACGCCACTGATCTGGAACAGCGCGACGACCAGCAAAACCACCACCAGGGCCAGCGCGAAGAGTTTTTGTTTCATGACTTCCTTTCGTTTGAACAACGAAGGGAAGTGTGCAAATCGTGTGTGA
This sequence comes from Polaromonas sp. P3_C2, assembly GCF_056402675.1. Classification (NCBI taxonomy): domain Bacteria; kingdom Pseudomonadati; phylum Pseudomonadota; class Betaproteobacteria; order Burkholderiales; family Comamonadaceae; genus Polaromonas; species Polaromonas sp. P3_C2. The sequence goes on from NZ_JBFUGX010000006.1 coordinate 2,221, forward strand.
GCTCAAGATGAGCTGCGGGCCGCTTATGTGAAGTGAGGGTGAAGTGGCGCCCCCACGGTCGCTCACTGCGTGTAGCTCCCTGCCCCCCGAGGGGGCCGCCCGCCCTACGGCCCGGCAAAGCCGGTCCCGGGGCTCATGCTGGGTTGAAGATTCAGGGCGTATTCAGTGGGAGTATTCCACCAGTGGGGGCCGAGGGTCCGGCTTCGCCGGCCCCAGGCGCCGCCCCCTCGAGGGGGGAACGGGCTACACGCAGTGAGCCTGGACGGGGGGTCTACTTCTTTCGAAGCAACTTGACCAGCTGATTGCTGGTGTTGCGCAGGCGCTGGGCCATCATCTGCGTGATCTTGACCAGCAGCTTGGCGCCCACGCCGGGGTGGTCGCGAATCAGCAGGGCAATTTCATGGCRGCCCCAGACGCCGGCCTCGACAGATTCGATGGCGGTGCAGGTGGCATAGCGCGGCTCGCTGTCGAGCATGGACATGTCGCCTATTGCCGCGCCGCTGCGCACCACGGCCACGCGCGAGACGACCGGTTCCGCGCCGGCTTCGGCCTGCGCCGCTTCGGCCGCTGATTCAAGCCGTTTGGTCACATCGACCGTGCCCTTGAGGATCAGCATCATCCAGTCGCCGGCTTCGCCTTCGCGGATCATCACCTGCCCCGGTTCGGCGCGAACCAGCAGCATGGACGCGCCCAGGATGTCGGCTTCGGCAGGCGTGAAGTCCTGCAGCAGCTGCGAGTTCTGCAGCAGGTCGGGTCCGTAAGCGCTCAGCTGCTCGCAGCAGCCGAATACATGCAGCCCGGCGGCATCCAGTTGTTCTTCCAGCGTTTTCATGGCGCAAGGCGTTTTAGCGCGCGGGTGTTTGCTGCAGCCATTGGTCCAGCTCCTCGATGGCAGCGTCGGTGGCTGCCGTGAGGGCCCGGACGCCGCCGGGAGCGTCGTTGCTGGGCGCAGGACGCTGCACGATGACATTGCGCTGCCCCACCAGCTTCTCGCCTGCGGGGGTGATTTCAAGCAGCGTGGCGCGCAGGCGGATCAGGCCGACGCTCGTGTTGGGCGCGCTGAAGAAGTGGCTGAATTCTTCCAGGTCCAGGCGCAGCAGCAGCGGCAGCACCGCGTTCTGGCTGCGGTTGAGTGCCACACTGGAGCCGGCGCTGAACACGGCGCGGCGCTGGCCAAGCTGTTCGCGCAGGCGCTGGCGCACCAGTTGTGCGGGCGGCATGCTCCAGCGCGCCTGCGAATACGGCCGCAGCTGCTGTGCGTCGGTATACGCCAGACGGTACAGCACCGCCATATTGTCGAGCGCGCCGCCGGAGGTGGAGATGTCGTCAAGCGCCAGCGGCGGCAACGGCGCCTGCCGCGTGCTGGGCTGAATGGCCAAAGGGCCAGGGCCGAAGTCATACATGGTGGCCCGCGTGGGTTTGTCGGGCAGGCCCGAGCAGCCGCTGACCGCCAGCGCCATGACTATCGAGGAAAAAATGGCCAAGGCCTTTGATGGACGGGCGCAAGCAGCTACTGAATTCATAGCAGATGAAAAGATCTTGAAAAAATCGAATGTCATTTTTTCTCTCCGTTGGCAGAAAAACCGGGCTCGCCCGGACCGGGCACCGGTGGACCGTTGCCGAAAATCAGCGACTGCGGGTTGTCGTCGACCGCGTTGACCGTGCGGCGCAACTGGCGCATGGTGCGGGCCGTTTCGTCGGCCACTTCGCCCAGCTTGGGCAGCGTGCCGGCGCTGAAGGTCTCCACCCCCGAGGCCAGCGCGGCGCCGCCCTCGGACAGTTTGTCGAGCGGCCCGCCTTTTTCACTCAGGCGCGTGGCGGTCGCGCTGACGTCGTCGGCAGCCGTCCTGACGGATTTCAGCGTCGCCGTCGCGTCGCGCGACAGGCCCGGCAGGCTCGCCACCGTAGGCTCGAGGCCTTTGGCCACACGGTTGATGCCGCTGGCCGCTTCGCCGAGTTGCGTGATGGCGGAAGTGACCGCCGCCTGGTTCTCGTCGGACAGCAGTTTGTTCAAACGCGTGCTGGCTTCTTCGACCTGGTTGAAGATCACTTCGCTTTGCTTGAGCAGCTTGTCCAGCCCACCTGGTTTGAGCGGAATGCGCGGCGGGTCGTCGTCGTTCACCGCCAGCCGCTCAGCGGACTTTCCGTCGTCGTCGAGCTGGATGAACCCGAGCCCCGTGACACCTTGTGATGCCACCGTGGCAAAAGTGGATTTGGTGACCGGCGCGCTGCGGTCGATCGAGACACGGATCAGCACATTGCCCTTGACCTTGGTGTCAAACCCGATGAGCTCGACCTTGCCGACCGGCACGCCGCGAAACCGCACCGTGGCCTGCGGCTGCAGGCCCGAAACAGTTTCGCTGGTGCTCATGTCGTACAGGTCGCGTTCGGTGTTGTCGCGCGTCAGCCAGATCGCCAGCAGGGCCAGCAGGGCGGTCACCACCAGTACAAATGCGCCGGCGGCCATGGCATGGGCTTTGTTTTCCATATCGAAGCCTTTCTAAACAGTAAAGGGGTATTCGCGCAGCAATTCCATCGCGCGCTGACCCCTTTCGCCAAGGAAAAATTCGTGAATGAAGGGGTGCGGAAACGCCACCACTTCCTTGGGCACATCGTTAACGATGACTTTTTGTTCGGCCAGCACGGCGATGCGCGTGCTGAGCTCAAAGAGCGTGTCCAGGTCATGCGTCACCATCACCACCGTGAGCTCCATGTCGCGGTGCAGCGAGCGCAGCAGCGAGACGAAACTGTCGGAGCTTTCCGGGTCCAGGCCCGCCGTGGGTTCGTCAAGCAGCAGCAACGGCGGGTCCATGATGAGGGCGCGCGCCAATGCCACGCGCTTGACCATGCCGCCCGACAGATCGCTCGGCATCTTGTCGGCCGCGTCGGGGCCCAGGCCCACCATTCGCAGCTTGACCATGGCCGCTTCGTAGACCAGTGCGCGCGGCAAAGTCTTGAGCTCACGCAACGGGAAGGCGATGTTCTCGAGCACCGTGAAGGCCGAAAACAGCGCACCCTGCTGGAACAGCATGCCGACACGGCTGGCCGCTCCCCGCTTGCCAAGTTCGGCGGCCGGCCTGCCCAGCACAGTGATCTCGCCCTGGGTGGGTTTCTCCAGCCCCAGTATCTGGCGCAGCAACACCGTTTTACCGGTACCCGACCCGCCCACCAGCGACAACACCTCCCCCCGCTCCACCGTGAGGTCCAGGTCCTTGTGCACTACGGCTTTTTTGTCGCCGTTCTGGAACACGGTCCAGAGTTTTTTGATATCGACGATGGAATCAGTCATTGGGAAAACGCCGAAGGTGTTTTGACGTGTGCAATTTTCCGCCGGGCCGCCCCAAGGAAAATGCGCCCCCTTGGGGGGCAGAGAGCCACACGCAGTGGGCGAACGTGGGGGCCCTGTTCATATGCCCACACTCTTGAACAATACGGCGAACAATGCGTCGACCAGAATCACCACCGTGATGGACGTTACGACCGACGCCGTGGTGCCCTGCCCCAGGCTTTCGGTGWTGGGTTTGACACGCAGGCCATAGTGGCAGCCGACTAATGCAATCAACACCCCGAACACAACGGATTTGGCCGTGGCCAGCGTGAGGTTGGCCACGTCAACTGCGGCCGGCAGCGAATTGATGAAGTAGGACGGCGTGACGCCCATGGAAATGTCGGCGGCCAGCATGCCGCCCAGCAACGCTGCGATGGTGGTCCACACGCTGATGAGTGGCATCACCACGGCGAGCGCCAGCGCGCGCGGCATGACCAGGCGAAAGCCCCGCGCGATGCCCATGACACGCATGGCGTCGAGCTCTTCGGTGACCCGCATGACACCGATCTGCGCAGTGATGGCCGAACCGCTGCGCCCGGCGATCAGGATGGCGGCCAGCACCGGCCCGAGTTCGCGGATCAACGAGATACCCAGGATGTTCACGATGAAGGCGTCGGCGCCGAACTGGCGCAGCTGCTGCGAAATCAGGTAAGCCAGCACCACGCCAATCAAAAACCCCACCAGTGCGGTGATGGGCAAGGCGGTGGCACCGATATGAAACAGGTGGCCCGACAGGTCGCGCCAGGGGCCTTCCTGCGGGTGCCTGAAAAGCCGGATGATGTCGAGCAGCAGCTGGCCGATCAGGCGCACCAGGCCTTTGAGGTGGTCGACCAGACGCAGCACCCGTGTACCCAGCAGGATGAAGGGCCCGGTCCAGTCAGGCTTGCGGGGTTTGGGCGGATCCGCACTGAATTTGGCGACGGTTTCCAGCACCGCGCGCTGGCTCGCGTGCACCTGCAGTTGCGCAGGCCAGTCGCGCCCCCAATGGTTCCACAGCACCTGCGCACCCAGGTGGTCAAGCTTTTCGAGCGGCTCCAGATTCCAGCCGGCGGATTGGGCTGCGCCGCCCTGCAGGGCTTGCAGTTGCGCCGTCAAACCTTGCCAGACTTCCTGTGCGGTGAGGTCGGCGGCTGTCCAGGCACCGCGAACGACAAACATCCGGCCTTGCGGCGTGTCCTGCTGTTCGATGCGGGGCGTGGATTCTTCCATGTGCATTCGGTAAAGGCGTCCGGTGGTGCCCGGCGCTTGCCGGCAGTCTGCAATGGCGGGCGGCGCCCGAATTGCAAAACAGTCATGGTAACTGCAGGAAACACAAATACACAGCCCCAAAAACGCGCTATCGCCTTGGTCCTACAACCCGCCGGGACCCCGTGCCGGAAGGAAAGGCCAGCGGGTAATCCCCGCCGCAGGGATAGCGCCGTTTTTGCCACAATCGAACCACTGCCGCGCGGTCAGCCTCGCGTTAGGCTGGGATGGCAGGATGGGAGCCTGCGGCGAAGGAACGCTGCCAAAACAGCACAGCTACCCGGCCCCTCAAAAACACACGGCTGAAAGCCAAGAGACAAAACATCCATGCAAGACGACAGCCAGGTTTTTGACTACATCATCGTCGGCGCCGGAACCGCGGGTTGCCTGCTGGCCAACCGCCTGAGCGCCGACGCGTCCAAACGGGTACTGCTCATCGAGGCCGGCCGCAAGGACGACTACCACTGGATCCACATCCCGGTGGGCTACCTGCATTGCATCGGCAACCCGCGCACCGACTGGCTCTACAACACCGAGCCGGACGCCGGCCTCAACGGGCGGGCACTGCGCTACCCTCGCGGCAAGACGCTGGGCGGCTGCTCCAGCATCAACGGCATGATCTACATGCGTGGCCAGGCACGCGACTACGACCAGTGGGCCCAGCTGACGGGCGACATGGCCTGGCGATGGGACAACGCGTTGCCGCATTTCAAGCTGCACGAAGACCACCACAAGGGTGCCGACGCGATGCACGGTGCGCGCGGCGTGGCACCCGAGCTCATGCAGGACAAAAGCCAGCCCTACCAGAAGCTGCTGCGTCACCACAATTCGGGCGGCGAATGGCGTGTCGAGAAACAGCGCCTGCGCTGGGACATCCTCGATGCATTTGCYGAAGCGGCGCAGCAGGCCGGGATCCCGGCGACTTCCGACTTCAACCGCGGCGACAACGAGGGTGTGGGCTACTTCGAGGTCAACCAGAAAAAAGGCTGGCGCTGGAACACCGCCAAAGCATTTTTGCGTCCCGCCTGTTATGCCCGGCCCAATTTCGAATTGTGGAACAACGCCCAGGTGTGCAAGCTCGTGGTTGAAACGCAGGCCGACGGCAGCCAGCGCTGCACCGGCGTGGAAGTGTGGGCCGGCGACGAGCGGGTGACAGCGCATTCGACACGCGACTCGGGGCACATGGGCGAAGTCATCCTGTGCGCAGGCAGCATCGGCTCGCCGCAAATCCTGCAGCTTTCAGGCATTGGCCCGGCCACCCTGCTGCAACAGCACGGCATTCCGGTGCTGCAGGACCTGCCGGGCGTGGGCGCCAACCTGCAGGACCACTTGCAGATCCGCTCGGTCTACAAGGTGCACGGCGACCAGCGCTGGGGGCTTTCGCTCAACACCATGGCCAACACGTTATGGGGCAAGGCCCGCATCGGCCTGGAGTACGCGTTGAAGCAGACCGGCCCGATGAGCATGGCGCCGTCGCAACTGGGCGCCTTCACTCGCTCATCGCCCGACCAGCCCTACCCCAACATCGAATACCATGTGCAGCCGCTGTCGCTGGACGCTTTCGGCGAGCCGCTGCACAGCTTCAACGCTTTCACCGCCAGCGTATGCAACCTCAACCCGACCAGCCGCGGCACCGTGCACATCAAGAGCAACCGCTTTGAGGATGCACCGGCGATTTCACCCAACTACCTGAGCACGGCCGAAGACCGGCAGGTGGCAGCCGACTCCCTGCGCGTGACCCGAAAGATCGTCAGCCAGGACGCGCTGGCCAAATACAAGCCCGAAGAATTCAAACCCGGCGTGCAGTTCCAGACGGACGAAGAACTCACGCGGCTGGCGGGCGACATTGCCACCACCATCTTCCACCCGGTGGGCACCACCAAAATGGGCAAGGAAGACGACCCCATGGCGGTAGTGGACTCGCACCTTCGGGTGCGCGGGGTTCGCGGCCTGCGCGTGGTGGATGCCGGTGTGATGCCGCTGATCACCAGCGGCAACACCAACTCACCCACGCTCATGATTGCGGAGAAGGCCGCCGAATGGATTCAGGCCGGCATTTGAAGGCAACGCCGTGCCCAAGCTGCCCGCAAGCCTCCGGCTGAACCGCCCCTTCGAAACAGATCAAAGATAGATTTTTTGGAGAAGACGCACCAGCGTCTTTTTTTCCGCCGCGCTCAGCCGCTCGGTGGCATCTGATTCGAGGCTGGTGGCGGTGCGCTCAGCCTCCCGCATCAGCGCCTCGCCTGCCTCGGTGAGATACAGGCCCACAGCGCGGCCGTCCTGCGGGTGCGGCTTGCGGTGAACGAGCTCGCGCTTTTCCAGCGTGCCGATTTTCCCGACCAGGTTGGGCGGCAAGATGCTCAGCGCACTGCACAGCTGGCGCGAGGTGATGCCCGGGTTGTGCGTGATCAGCGACAGGATGGAAAAATCCACGTGTCGCAGGTCATACACCGCCATGCGTTTCATGAACAGTTCAATGACCTTGAGCGAAGCACGCGTGGCGTTGTAGCCAATCAGTGTTTCAAGGTAGGAGGTATCGACTTCTTCGACAGCGGGCGCTGGTTTGAGGGACGCTGGCATAGGTGGTCAGGAAGCTTTCGTCATCGGGCAATACGGACCGCCGCACGGCATGCGGCCAGTCCAGCCCCGATTATGCCAAGCGGTGCCGATCCATGATCGGGTGCCTCAGGGCTCCCGGCATCAGTCATCGGCACCGCGTTCTGATCAGGACTCGGCGGTAAAGCCGATTTTCTTGATCAGCGGGCCCCAGCGGTCGAGTTCGCGCTTCTGGCTGGTCGCCATGTCCTCCGCCGTGCCGCCGTAGGGAATCAGGCCCACCACCGTCAGCGAGTCGATGACGGATTTGTCCTTGATGGCGGCGTTGATGGCGGCGTTGGCGGCGGCAACCACACTGGCCGGCGTTTTGGCGGGGGCACAAAAACCGAACCACTCCTCCACGGTCAGGTCGGCAAAGCCCTGTTCGGCGAAGGTCGGTACTTCGGGCACAAAGGGTGAGCGCTGCTTTCCGGACGTTGCCAGGATGCGCAGCTTGCCGGCCTTGTGATTGGGGATGAAGTCGCCATGCGGCGTGAACATGGCCGCAAGCTGGCCGCCCACCACATCGGTCACGCCGGGCACGGAACCGCGGTAAGGCACATGTTTGAGTTCCACCTGGTTGTTCAGGCCCAGCAAGGCGCCCAAAAAGTGGGGGGTTGATCCCGCAGCGGGCGAGCCATAACTCGCATCCTTCGGATTGGCCCTGGCCCATACCAGGAAGTCCTGGACGGTCTTCACGGAAGCGGGCACCAGCGGCCCCACAGCCAGCCCATGGTGAATCATGGACGCGGTGCCCACGGATACAAAATCCGCGAACGGGTCATAGGCCAGCTTTTTGTAGATGTGGGGATACAGCGACATGCAGGAAAACGGCGTCATGGCAATGACGGAGCCGTCCGTGGGTGCCATCTTCAGCGTCTCCAGCGCGATGCGGCCGCCGGCGCCGGCCTTGGTGTCCACGATGGCGTTGTTTTTGGAATAGGCGGTGCCGCCCATCCTGTCGCCGACACGGCGCGCGCAGATGTCGCCCGCACTGCCGGCGGGGAATCCGTAAATGATCTTGACCTGCTCCAGCGGGCTCGCATGGGCAGAGAACGGGGCGAAGCCGGCGGCTGCGGTGAGCGTTGCGGCTGCCTGCACAAAATGACGGCGTGTTTGCATGAAATGTCTCCTTTTTTAATGATGTCCAACGGGTCGAAAAAACAAAACCGAAATCAAAAACTGAAAGACGAAAACAAAGCGGAACGCGAAGCGTCTAGCTGCACAGGGCCCGAATGTCTTGCGGCACGGCAATGGCCTTGATGCGCTCAGGATTCTCCGGACGGCGAATGCAGAAGGCCCGGGTTTCACGGCCTTCGCAAATCAGGTCGTCACCACGTTTGATCACATGCTTCTGGATGAATACCTTGTCGCGCCACTCCTCAATACTTGTGTGAATCTGCAGCGTCTCGCCATAGACGGCGGGCTGGGTGAACCGCGTATTGATCTCGAGCAGCGGCGTGCCGATGATGCCGGTGGTCTTGACAAGCTCACGCCATGTTGGCACGCCGCACTTGACAAAAAAGTTCAGCGACGAGGCGTCCATCCATCGCGAGAAATTGGGAAAGAACACGATACCTGCGGGATCGCAGTCGCCAAACGCAACGGAAACTTCGTAAACAACGGTCTTGCTCATGCTGTTCACCTTGGCGCCATGCGCAATGCGCCATCCAGCCGGATGACTTCGCCGTTGAGATGGTCGTTGGCCACGATGTGCGCGGCCAGCTGGGCAAACTCCTCGGGCTTGCCCAGGCGCTGCGGAAAAGGAATGCTGGCGGCAAGCGAAGCCTGCACCGCCTCGGGCAATTGCTGCATCAGCGGCGTTGCGAACAGGCCCGGCGCCACCGTGCAGACGCGGATGCCGTGCTGCGCCAGGTCGCGCGCCATCGGCAGTGTCATGCCGACCAGGCCGCCCTTGGAGGCACTGTAAGCCTGCTGGCCCACCTGGCCGTCAAAGGCCGCCACCGAGGCCGTGAACATCATGACGCCGCGCTGGCCATCTTCCAGCGCGGGCAGTTTGGCGCAGGCGGCCGCAAACAGGCGGCTCGCGTTGTAGGTGCCCACCAGGTTGATGGTGACGACTTTGGCAAAGTCTTCGAGCGGCGCAGGGCTGCCGTCTTTGCCCACCACGCGCCTGGCCGAGCCAACGCCGGCAACGTTCATCAGGATGCGGGCCGGGCCATGCGCAGCTGCGGCTTTTTCCAGCGCGGCCGCCAGGCTGGCGCTGTCGGTGATGTCGCACTGGCACGCCACTGCGGTGCCGCTCCCGTGCGTGGCGCAAATGTCGGCCGCGACTTTTTCTGCTCCGGCGAGATTCACATCCAGCACGGCAACCCTGGCGCCCAGGCGTGCCAGCTCACGGGCAGTGGCTTCACCCAGCCCTGAGCCGCCTCCCGTCACCAGCGCCGCAAGTCCTTCAATCTTCATGCCTTCTCTCCAGATCGGTTGCTATTGTTTTTATAGCTGCTTGCGCTTGTCTGCTGTGCACTGCAGCCACCATTTGCTCAAGAAATTTCGGCCCCTTCGGGGTTTTCAAGCAACAGGGCAATGCCCTGCCCGCCGCCCACGCATGCGGATGCAATGCCGTAACGCAGGCCCGCGCGTTGCATTTCACGCGCGACGGTGACCGTCAGGCGGACACCGGTGACCGCCAGCKGGTGACCCATCGCGATGGCACCACCATTGACATTGAGCTTGCTCAGATCGAGGTTCAGTTCACGCGCCACCGCCAGCGTTTGCGCGCCTTGGGCTTCGTTGATCTCGAAGCGGCCGATCTGGTCCAGCGTCAGGCCGCAGCGCGCCAGCAGCAGGCGAATCGCTGGCGCGGGACCTATGCCCATGATTTCGGGCGGCACCCCCACCACCGCGGCAGCCACGACACGTGCCAGCGGTTTTTTTCCATGCGCCTTCACGTACTCGCCCGAGGCCACCACGGCTGCCGCTGCCGCATCCACCAGCGCTGCACTGTTGCCGCCGGTCTGCACCCCGCCGGCGTGAACCACCCGGAGTTTGGCCAGCACCTCGACGGGGGACAAGCGTGCGTGGGTGTCCTGCGCGACTTCCGTGGCTTTGCCCTGCAGGCGTATGCCGCGCGTGGCATAGCCGGCGAGTTCAAATTCTTCTGTGACCACCGGCACAATTTCACCGGCGTGAAAACCCGCCTCGCGGGCGGCCACGGCTTTGGCAAACGAGCTGGAGGCAAATTCATCGACGGCTTCCCGCGCGATGCCATATTTCTTCGCGAGATTTTCCGCGGTCTGGATCATGTCGATGCCGGCGGCCGAGTCCTTGAGGGCCTCCCACATGAAGTCCTTGAAGCCGACCGGCGCGCCCAGCTTGAAACCCGTACGGTGCTCGAAGGCGGCGATCGGGTTGCGCGTCATGCTCTCGGCGCCGACGACCAGCGCCACGCTGGCGGCTCCGCTCTGGATCTGCTCGCCGGCCTGGCGGAACAATTCAAAGCCGGTACCGCAGATGCGCTGCACCATGATGGCCGGCACCTCCACAGGCACCCCGGCGTAAAGGCCGATATGGCGCGGCAGCATGAACTGCTCAAAATCACCAGGAGCCATGTTGCCGGCAAGCACCGAATCGACATCGCCGCCACTGACACCCGAGCGCTGGAGCACGGCGCGCGCGGCCTTGATGCCGAGGTCGGTGGGCGATATATGACCAAGGGCGCCGCAGTAGTCGACCATGGGCGTGCGGATGCCGTCGAGCATCCAGACGTCTTCGAAAGCGGAGAAAAATCCTTTGGGCTGCATGGTGTTTGTGCGTCGGGTTTTATGGTGCGGGTTTGACGATKGGGTGCGCCGTGTCATCGTGCAGGGCTACCACCAAAGCTTCACGGTGCGTCAGCACGGCGCGCTGGTTGATGGAGCCTTTGTCGGTGACCTCACCCTTGTCGAATGAGGGCGGCTCATGCATCAGGTGCAGGCGCCGGATGCAGCTGGCGCTGCCGGTCGCGCCCTCCGCGAGCTTGTTCATCATCTCCTGAAAGTGCGCTACCACCTGCGGGCTTTCAACGGCCTGGCGCAGCGGCGCGTCGGGCGGCAGTCCGGCCAGCGTGCGCACCGCAGGTGTCGGGAAAACCAGTGCGCCCACTTCCTTGAGGTTGATGCCCGTGAGTACCACGTCCTGCACGTAAGGCGCTCCCGCAGCGACGATCTTTGCACGCAGCGGGCCCACACTGACAAAGGTGCCCGTGGCCAGCTTGAAGTCCTCGGCGATGCGCCCGTCGAACTTGAGCCCGAGGTGAATGTTGCCCTCATCAATCCATTTGACGGCGTCGCCGGTACAAAAGAAACCTTCTTCGTCAAAGGCTGCTGCCGTCTCCTGCGGTGCGCGCCAGTAGCCGGGCGTGATGTTGGGGCCCTTGTAGCGCACCTCGGTCTTGCCGTCGGTGTCCACCAGCTTGAGCTCGATGCCGGGCGCGGGCACGCCGAGGTCGCCGGCTTTCACGTTGGGGTTGGTCACAAAAATGGCAAACGGCGCGGACTCGGTCATGCCCAGGCCGGTCGCCATGACAATGCGCTCGCCCACTTCTTTTTCTTCGGACTCGTACAGGCTGTCCCACACGGGTTGGGCCAGCGCAGCGCCGGCATAAAAAAACATCTTCACGCGCGACAGCAGGTTGCGCCGCAGCTCTGCGTCCGTTTTCATGGCGCTGGCGATGGCCTCAAAGCCGGTAGGCACGTTGAAGTACACCGTGGGGGCAATCTCGCGCAGGTTGCGCAGGGTTTCGTGCATCAGCGCCGGGGTCGGTTTGCCGTCGTCGATGTAGAGCGTTCCGCCATGGAACACCACCATGCCGAAATTGTGGTTGCCGCCGAAGGTGTGGTTCCAGGGTAGCCAGTCGACCAGCACCGGCGGCTCGTCCTGCAGCACGGGCATCGATTGCGCCATTTGCTGCTGGTTGGCACACCACATGCGCTGGGTATTGATGACCGCCTTGGGCATCTTGGTGGAGCCGCTGGTGAACAGGAATTTCACGATCGTGTCCGGCCCTGTGGCCTGCATGGCGCGGTCTACGGCCTCCGTGGCCGGCGTTGCAGCCAGTTCGGCAAACGCCGTGGTGGCGCGCCCTTCGACCTGCCCGGTAGCCAGCACCACCTCGACGTCGTTGCCAATGGCTGCGCTGATGGCCCTGGCGTAGCGGGCGCCGTCGGCGGCAAACACCAGACCCGGCGTCACGGTCTTGAGCACGTGGCGCAGCTTGYCGTAGTCCTGGCTGACCAGACTGTAGGGCGGAGACGTCGGTACAAAGGGCACGCCGGCCAGCATGCAACCCAGCGCCAGCAACGCATGCTCCAGGTCGTTTTCCGACAGGATGACCACCGGGCGTTCGGCGCTCAGGCCCCGGTCGACCAGCCCCTGTGCGATGTTGCGGGCCGAGACCCAAGCTTCGGCATAAGTGATGTGCCGCCAGTCGCCGGTCTTGCCATCAGCCAGCTTTTCGCGCCGCGCCATGAAGCTGCGGCCCGGGACCGTCTGCGCCCAATGCTGCAGGCGGTCAGTGATACGGGTCGGGAAGGCTTGCAGGGCCTGGTCTGCGCGCAGATAGCGCACACCGGGTACGCCGTCGCGCAAAACCACACGGGTCACGCCAAAGGCCATGGGACGAAATTTCGGGGCACTCATGGTTGTCTCTTCTGTCTCTTGTCTTCTGTCTTTTTTCTGGATGTCTCTCTTGCCTGCCCGCCCGGCCTGGTCAGCCCTTCTGGACCTTGCGGGCCTTGCCGTCCAGGAAATCTTTCACGCGGCTCTTGGCTTCGGGCGCGCTTTGCGCCACTGCGGCCATCAGGGCCTCGGTGAAGAACCCCTGGTCTGCCGGTTGCTCGGCAATGCGCGGCAACGCATGCATGAGGGCGTAGTTGGTCAGCGGCGCGTTTTCTGCCACGCGAGTGGCCAGTTCAAGGGCTTTGGCGAAAGCCTGGCCCTCGGGCACCAGGTATTGCGCAATGCCTATGCGCTCACCGTCCACCGCGTTGTAGACACGGCCGGTCAGCATCATGTCGGTCATCCGCGCGGCGCCGATCAGCCGCGGGATGCGCACCGCACCGCCACCACCGACAAAGATGCCGCGCGAGCCTTCGGGCAGCGCGTAGAAAGCGCTTTCGTCGGCAACCCGGATATGGCAGGCACTTGCCAGCTCCAGGCCACCACCGACCACGGCACCGTGCAGGGCCGCGATCACGGGCACCGGGCCGTACTGCACCCGCTCCAGCGCTGCGTGCCACATGCGCGAATGGTGCAGGCCCTGGCTGGCATCACGCTCCTTGAGTTCGCTCAGGTCAAGCCCCGCACAGAAGTGGTCACCCTCGCCGCAAAGCACGGCGGCTTTTGTTTCGGAAGGAAGGCTTTCGAACAGGTTCCGCAGTGCCAGGATCAGGGCGTCACCCAGGGCGTTGCGTTTGGCAGGGCGCGCCAGGCGGACCACGGCGACATTGCCGTGCATTTCGAGATGAAGGTATTTTGGGGTCATGTGAAGTGTGTTTCCGGAAGCCAATTATGGTTATGAATAATAACTATTACAACGTGATTAAGCCTTTTTTTTCTAGTGAAAACCCTAGGGCGTACCAAGGCATGTTTGCGCGGCGGACCAGCCGGCCCGCAAGGCAATCCGCAGGAGGAAACCCTGGATGAAGGATGACTCCCCCCGCAGGGGATGGAGGAAATTGGGTCGCCCGGCAGACGGCGATTCGGCACACTGGGTGTGCCGCTGACGCTAGCGGTCAGTCAGTTTCGCCGTGGCCCGGCCTGGCGCCGGCAACAGCCGGCGAAGGCCTGGCTCAAATATTGAGCCACTTCAGCAGCTCGCGCATGCGCGCTTCCGACGTGGTGTCGAACTGCTCGATGCCGATGCGCTTGAGCACGTCCTTGCCGGCATCGCTGGCGGGCAGCGCCAGCAATTCCTCCTGGATCGCCTTGAGCTGTTCGGGCTTGACGCGTTTATGGGCCACCAGCGGAAAGTAGGGCTGCGCCACGCTCTTGTGCAGGATGCGGCCGCCGTCTTTTTCCCATTTTTTGCCGATGCCCGAGTAGGAAGCGACACCGCCCACATCGGCAAACTTGTTGTCCAGGTAGAACCCGACGGCAGCTTGTTCGCGCACGAACTGCACGTTTTCCTTGTCGACCAGGATGCCTTTGTCCCTGAGCTCTGCGGCACAGAAGCGGGACATATAGGCAATCTGCTCGGGCAAGGCAATCCGCTTGCCCTTGACGTCGTCGATGGTCTTGAGGGCCGAACCCTTGGGCGCAATGATGAAGCACTGCCCGTCGGGCTTGGTGCTGGCGATATAGCTGTAGCCGTAGTCGCGCATGCCGCGCGCCGGGTAGTCGCTCGGGCGTGCCATCACCAGGTCGAAGCGGCCGGTCTGCATGCCTTCTTCCAGCTGCTTGAATTCGCGCGCAAACACCACGCTGACCTTGGCCTTCATGGCTTTGCCGATCACCTCGGCCAGCCCCTGGTATTTGGCAATCACCTGGGCGTGGTCGAGGCCACCCGAAGTGCCTTCGCTGATGCCCAGTATCAGTTGCTGGGCCTGCGCCTGGGCATTGGCAGTGCCCATACAAAACTGGCTGAACCCCAACACCAGGGTCCCTAACATCCATCTCCTCAGCATAAGCCTCTCCTTATATAAAGCTCACGCATGCTACTGCGTGTGTCCGGCGCTGGCTAGCGCAATTTACCCCTGTCAACTTTTTCCACCACCCTCATGACATGGTGGGCGCCCGCTTGCATTTGCACCCCGATGACACAATCGGAAGATGCCGCAGACCACCGCCGCCCGACCGAAATCATGAAGAGTCTGCCCACCTTCCTGATCGCCATGCTGCTGACTGCCCTGTCTGCCTGTAGCCCGGCGCCGCGCGCCAGCCAGGACCCGCTGTCGATTGCCCGCGCCCCGGTGGCCACGGCCATCAACGACTACCAGCGCTGTGCCCAGAGCGCCTTGCAGTCGCTGAAAGACAACCCGGAGCAGTCCGTGTTTGTGCTCGCCGATGCCGCACTGGCGGCCTGCGATGCCGGCCTGGATCAGGTGCGGCGCAGCATCCTGGCGGACAACGCAGGCCACCCTTATGTGGCCGCGTTTGCTGAAGATGCCAGCGCCAACATCCGCATTCGCACCCGCAACATGCTGGCGCACAGCCTGAACCGCGTTCGGGAAGCCGCAGCGCCGCATGCCGCGCCGGCAAAGTAATTAAGCGGGAAAACCCCCGCAGCGTTCAGCGCAAGCTCTTCACGAAGCGCGGCGCGTTCGGGGCAATAACACCGCAGAACCGGCTTTGCCGGGCTGCAGGTGTTGCCACCCTGAGGGGGGTTCCGGCTACACGCAGTGAGCCGAGACAGGGGGCTACAAGTTATCGCAGGCCCTTCACATAGCGCGGCGCGTTCGGGTCGCGCTGGCGGCGCTCTCGCGGCGACTCGCCCTCGCCGAAAATGGCACCGAATGTCGACTCGATAAAACCTGATTCAGGATAGACCTCTTCCTCGGTATCGATAGACCGGGCGCTCTGGCGGTCGGGCACAGGCGCCGGGGCAAGCACCGGCTGGCTGCGCTCCTTCACCACCTCGGACACCAACTGCACCAGCGGCACGCGTGCCTTGGGCTCGGGGGTGGCCATGATTTCTTCAAGCCGGTCGGCCCACACCGCCAGGTCCACGTGGCCATCCTCGGCGGCTTTTTCCCGCGCAAAACGCGCTATTTCGGCGGCGTATTCCTGGTTACCGGCCATCCACTCGGTGTCGGTCACGCGGCCGGTTTTGCGGCGCAACAGCACATGCAGGTGGGCCGCAACGGCAATTTTTTCACTGGAGGGCATGGTGCGCAATCCTTGAAAGTGGAGTCCGTTGTTTGTCAGTTACGTGCCCAACCGCTCGGCGTGCTGGGTGATGTCCAGGCCGTCGCTCTCGGCGGCTTCGCTGACGCGCAGGCTGACGATCAGCGAGGTGACCCACAAGGCCAGCGCCGTCATGAACAGGCTGTAGAGCATGACGGCGCCTGCGCCGATCGCCTGGGTCATCAGACTGCCCTCGACACCGGAGATGGCCTTGCTGGCAAAAATGCCGGTCAGCAGCGAACCCACAATGCCGCCCACGCCGTGCACGCCGAACACGTCCAGTGAATCGTCGGCGTTGAGCAGGCGCTTGAGGCCCGTAGCGCCCCAGTAGCAGGCCACGCCGGCCACCAGGCCAAACACCAGGGCCGCGCGCGGCGAGACAAAGCCCGCCGCCGGCGTGATGGCGACCAGCCCGGCGACCAGGCCCGAGCACAGTCCCAGCAGGGAAGGACGCCCGCGAACAATCCATTCGGCCGCCATCCACGAGAGAGCGCCCGCGGCCGCCGCGATGTGCGTGACGGCCATCGCCAGGCCGGCCCGGCCGTCGGAGGCCACGGCGGAGCCGGCGTTAAAGCCAAACCAGCCGACCCACAGCATGCCGGCACCGGCCATGGTCAGGCCCAGGTTGAAAGGCGTAAACGGTTCACGGCCGTAGCCGTGGCGTGGCCCGAGCGCGTAGGCACAGACCAGCCCGGCAATGCCGGCATTGATGTGCACGACCGAGCCGCCGGCAAAGTCCAGCGCGCCCATGCGCGCCAGCCAGCCATTGGGCTCCCAGACCCAGTGGGCAATGGGTGCGTAAACGACGACGGTCCACAGCGACATGAACACCAGCATCGCGGAAAACCGCATGCGTTCCACAAACGATCCGACCACCAGCGCGGCCGTGATGATGGCGAAGGTCAGCTGGAACATGGCGTAGACCGACTCGGGAATGTTGGGCGCGATATGGCTCACGGCCACCTTCTGCGCATCCTTCACGTAGTCCAGCCCGGTGAACCAGAGCCGCTCGGGACCACCCAGATAGTGCCCAAGCGCACCTTTGCCGGGCGTGAAGGCGATGGAGTACCCCACCGCAAACCAGAGCAGGCTGACAACGGCACAGATAGCGACGACGCAGGCCATGACATTGAGCACGCTTTTCCTGCGCACCATGCCGCCGTAGAAAAGGGCGATGCCGGGCAGGGTCATGAGCAATACCAGTGCGGTGGAGGTCATCATCCATGCGGTGTCGGCACCATTGAGGGTCTCCACACCGACCAGTCCTGGCTGCGTCAGCGGTGCCGGGGCAGCCGCAGGAGGCACAGGAAGGGGCGCTGAGGCGGCAGCCACCGGGGCGACAGGAGGCGCAGGAACCGTGGCCGGTGCGGGGGACGGTGCGACTTCCGGAGCACTGGCAGTGGCTGCTGGCGGCGCCACTGCCGGGGGAGCCGTGGTCTGTGCCAGGGCTTGCTGGCATGCCAGGCCCAAGCATAAAGACATACTCAAGGCCAGAAATCTGTTCATATGCATACGGTGCCCGCCTGTTCAATCAACCAACAATTGGTAACAACAGGCATAAGTCGTGCCAATACCGCAGTAGCTCGTGTGATGGGACTGCGACGGAAAATATGTACTGCAAAAGTGCGCAAACGATTGGCGTGGTGCCCCAAAAACATCCACAGAACCAGCGGCCGCCCAAAGCCCGGGGCCGGGAAACCCCCAATGCACTGGGACAGTGCGCCCGCTATATTGGATGACTTGCTGACGAGCCTTGCTGCTCGCAACGCGAGGAGCCGAGGAGACACGAGAGAGTCATTAAGAAGTACACAAGCAAAGCGGCATTCCACAAGAGATGCAGATTTGCAAAAAGCGCTGGCAACCCCAGCGCTTTTTTTATGCCTCCGCCGTGATGGGTAAAACCCTCAAAAACCTTTGCAACCATTGACTGTCTTGCGCCAACAGCTATCTATTTGATAGCAATGAGTCTGTTCAATGCGATGGGACAATCCGGGCCATGGAATTATTCATCGTCTCGTTGGCCTCCCTGCTCGCCGGTTTTGTGGACTCTATCGTCGGGGGCGGCGGGCTGATCCTGGTGCCGGCCCTTTTTGCGGTTTTCCCCACCACGCATCCTGCCACCCTGTTTGGGGTGAACAAGGGGGCCTCGGTCTGGGGCACCGCGGTTGCCACGGCCCAATATGCCCGCCGCGTGGAGCTTCGCTGGACGGCACTGCTGCCGGCGGCCACCGCCGGGTTTACCGGCTCGCTGGCGGGCGCCTGGCTGGTTACCGTCATCTCGCCGGGATTTTTGCGCAAGGCCCTGCCCTTTGTGCTGCTGGCGGTACTGCTTTACACCCTGGCCAGGAAGGAGCTGGGCCGCCACCACACGCCCCGCTTTACCGGCCGTGCCGAGACCGCGGCGGCCTGCTGCATCGGGCTGGTTTTGGGGTTTTACGACGGCTTCTTCGGCCCGGGCACCGGCAGCTTTTTTGTATTTTTATTTGTGCGCTGGCTGGGTTATGACTTTTTGAACGCGTCGGCTTCGGCCAAGCTGCTCAACACCGCCACCAACCTGGCGGCGCTGGCGCTCTTTGCCTATAAAGGCCATGTCTGGTGGCATTTCGCCCTCACGATGGCCGTGGCCAACGTAGCAGGCAGCCTGCTGGGCACCCGCCTGGCCTTGAAACATGGGGCTGGTTTTGTGCGCGGGGTGTTTATCGCCGTGGTCAGCGCGCTGATCCTGAAAACCGCTTTTGACGCATTTGCGCGCTGACGGCGTGCTGCCAGTTTGCTATTGATTTAGTAGCTTCTTGCGCACGTCCTGTATGGGTTTTCGGCGGATTTTGCTTGAAATCCGGCCATCACTGTTTAATGACCAAATTGGCGTCC